>SKID01000296.1 GCA_007116605.1 Tissierellia bacterium | reverse complement strand
TTATCCCATTTATATTTATTTCCACGAATATATTTTTCTAATATAGGAATGACGAATTTACGGGCAATATAATAAGAACTGATACTAATGGTAAGTACAATTGAAAAAACGATAATAAAGGCTACTGCTTCAGCAAAAAGTGGGTTAATTTGATATTCTATAAATAGATCTTTAAAATAATCCATATATCCTCCTGAAAAAATACTGTTCATATTATAACATAGGACAAAAACTAAAACAATCATGAACCATAGTTTCTATTCGATGAGTAATGAAAAATAGATGCAAGGCATTGTGCAAATCCTGCACTTGTTGTGCAAAAGTGTGCAATGTTTGCACCGTTAAGAGGACCATTTTATCCGATGATAAATAGTCTTAAGTTAAGTGTAAGATAAGTATTTTAGAGTCCTTATATAACAGACCCTAAGATTTAGGTGGTGTTTGAAGTGACATCTGACTTCACGATTCCTGTTGATATTTACAAAGAGGTATCAATTATTTTACAGAATAATATAGTGGTATGTTATTTGCAATTAAGTAAATTAAATCATAGCTAATGGAGGTAGAAATGCAGTATAAAAAAATAATTTATTCTCAGTCCGATGGAATTGGCAAAATCGTTTTAAACTCTCCTCAAAACTACAATGCCATTGATGCAGAAATTGCCGGTGAAATATTAGAGGCTTTGAAAAAATGTGAAGATTCAGATGAAGTGAAAGTGGTATTAATTAGTGGTGCAGGTAAAAACTTTAGTGTTGGTGGAGATATTAGAATGATGGTTCAAAGCATTCAAACCAAACAACTGGATGCTCTTGATGAAGGGATTCGGAGAGCAGGATTAGTGTCTTTAGCGATTAAAAAAATGAAAAAACCTGTAGTAGCTTTAGTTCATGGAGCTGTCGTAGGTGCAGGATTTAATATTGCTTTAGCTTGTGATTTTATCTTGGCTGCAGAAGATTCGAATTTTGTTCAAGCTTTTGTCAATATAGGGTTAGTACCAGATGCTGGAGGAGTATTTTTGCTAACTAGAGCCATAGGGGTGAATCGAACAAATGACTTAATCATGACGGGTAGAAGTGTCTCAGCTACTGAAGGAAAAGAAATGGGTTTAGTTCATATGGTGGTAGCAAATGAGAATCTAGAACAACAAGGTGCTAAATTTGCATCTAAACTGGCTCGAGGACCCAGTATTGCTTTTGGAATAATGAAAGAGTTGATATATGTGTCTGAATATCAAGGTTTTGAAGCCTATATCCATCTTGAAGATGAACGTCAAAGATTTTGTGGAAGAACAGAAGATTTCAAAGAAGGTATTCAAGCATTTTTAGAAAAACGCAGACCTGATTTTCAAGGAAAATAAATGAACTGGAGGAAACAATGAATATACAAGTTAAAAAAGTTGCTGTCTTAGGAGCGGGTGTAATGGGGGCTAGTATCGCCGCTCACTTTGCAGGAGCAGGTTATCCGGTATTGTTGTTAGATAGGGCATTCACAGAATTAACGGAAATAGAACAAAAAAAGGGTTTAAAAGCAACTGATAAAGAAGTAAAAAACAAACTTGCTAGTTTAGGGAAAGAACATATTATGAACCCTAAGAACAGAGCCATTTATGATGCTGAATTTGGATCTCTCATTGAAACTGGGAATTTTGAAGATGATATGCACAAAATTTCTGAATGTGACTTAATCATTGAAGTCATAGTAGAAAACTTGAAGATCAAACAATCTTTTTTCAAAGAAGTGGCAAAGTATAGGCGTAAAGGCACATTAGTAGCCACTAATACTTCAGGAGTATCTATCAATGATATCGCTGTAGAGATGGATGAGGAATTCAAATCATGTTTTATGGGAACTCACTTTTTTAATCCACCCAGATATATGAAACTTTTTGAACTGATTCCATGTAAAGAAACTAAGCCAGAATATATTGAATTTATGAAAGAATTTGCGACTAAAAGACTAGGTAAGGGTGTTGTGATTGCAAAAGATACTCCGAATTTTATAGCTAACCGAATCGGTGTCCAAGCGATGGCAACGGTGATGAAGCAGTCGCAAATTTTTGGATATGATGTTGCGACCACAGATTTATTAACAGGTACAATTATTGGACGACCTAAAACAGGAACTTTTAGATTAGCAGATATGGTTGGCATTGATATTCTCGTGCATGTGGCACAAAATGTCCTTGATAAAACAGAAGATCCTTATGAGATTTCATCTAATACAATTCCTGATTATGTTAAAGAAATGGTAAAAAATAAGCAGTTAGGAGACAAAACCAGAGCAGGTTTTTACAAAAAAGAAAAAACCACCTCAGGTGTTAAACGAATGGTATTCGATTATCTAAAAAAAGAATATCATGAGACAGGACCAGTGGAATTGCTGCCGGTTAAGAAAGCAAAAAAAGCTGGGAAGCTAAAGCAACAAATCCATGCCATGGCATGGGGAGAAGAACAAGAAAATCAATTTGTGTGGCAAGTGCTTAAAGAAACATTACTCTATGCAGCTAACAAAGTACCGGAAATTGCAGAAGACTTTAAAAGCATTGATCAAGCCATTAAATGGGGTTTTAATTGGGAATTAGGTCCTTTTGAAGTTTGGGATGCTTTAGGCTTCCAAAGTGCATCACAAAGGATGTTGAATGAAGGTCATGTTTTACCTGAATGGGTTAAAGCTAAATTAGATAGAAAAGAAGATTGCTTTTATGATGCATCTGACCTTGGTGTCCCCTATATTCTTCTGAAAAACCAAAAAATGTATCCTACTATCAACGAAAACAAAAGCGCTAGGATAGTAGACATTGGTGATGATGTGATTTGTCTAGAGTTTAAGAGTCATAGTAACACAATTGATCAAGACATTATTGAAATTATCCCACTGTCGGTGAAAACATTAGAAGAAGGAAGTTACAGGGGCATGGTTGTGGCTAATCAAGGGAAAAACTTTTCACCAGGGGCAAACTTGATGATGGTTGCAGAGATGGCTAAGAGTCAAAATTGGGATCAATTAGAAAAAACAGTTTATGAGCTTCAACATGGCATCATGAAAATGAAATATGCTAGCAAACCAGTAGTCACTTGCCCATTTGGCATGACTTTAGGAGGAGGATTAGAAGTTTCTTTAGGAGGATATCGACAAATTGCTCATGCTGAATCATATATGGGTTTAGTAGAACTAGGCGTAGGACTTGTGCCAGGTGGCGGTGGCGTTAAGGAGACGTTAATACGATCTACAGAAGACTTGGCAAAACCTTCATTGGTAGAACTGATCAATCGTATAAGGACAGCATGGGAAACCATTGCTATGGCCAAAGTTTCATCCAGTGCATATGATGGTCAGCGTTTAAATTATATCAGAAAGACAGATCGTATTGTGATGAACAATGACTATCTTGTAGATGAAGCTAAAAAAGAAGTCATCCACCTAGCGGATAATGGATTTAGACCACTCATAAAAAAAGACATTCAAGTGACAGGGACCTCAGGAAAAGGCGTGTTAGACAATGTCATCGCGTATATGATTGAAGGACGATTTATTTCTGCATACGATGGGTTCCTAGCAGATAAGTTAGCCTCTATCATGACAGGTGGAGAAGTGTTGCCTGGAATGTTTGTTAGCGAAGAAAGAATTTTGGAGTTAGAGAGAGAAATATTTTTAAGCTTATGCGGTGAGAAGAAAACCCAAGACAGAATCGAACATATGCTTAAAAAAGGCAAACCATTAAGAAATTAAGAGGTGATATAAATGAGAGATGCAGTAATTGTTGCAATGGCGAGATCGCCTATAGGAAAAGCACCAAAAGGAAGCTTAAAGCATACAAGACCAGAGGCAATTGGCGCGCAAGTAGTTAAAGGTATGTTAGATAAGCTTGAAGGATTTGATCCAAAAATAATTGATGATGTGATTATTGGTTGTGCCATGCCTGAAGCAGAACAAGGTCTTAATATGGCAAGAAACATTGTACTTAAAGCCGGATTGCCAGATACCGTTCCTGCCCAGACAATTAATCGATTTTGCTCGTCAGGACTTCAGACAATTGCTTTAGCAGCTAATGCAATTATGGCTGGACAAGCAGATGTTGTTTTGGCAGGAGGTGTAGAGTCCATGAGCATGGTTCCTATGGGAGGACATGCATATTTACCAGATCCTGATCTAATGAAAAGCAATCCAAATGTCTATATTTCGATGGGACATACAGCTGAAAATGTAGCAAAAAAATATGGCATTACTAGAGAAATGCAAGATGAATTTGCAACACAAAGTCATCAAAAAGCAGAAAAAGCTATTGCAGAAGGCAAATTTGTGGATGAAATTATTCCTATAGAAGCTTTAGTTCCTAAAGTTAACCCAGATGGGAAACCAGGAATTTCTGTTAAGACTTTTAATATGGATGAAGGTGTTAGAAAAAACATGTCAACAGAAGTACTATCAAGTCTAAGAACAGTATTTGCCAACGGAGGGACTGTGACAGCAGGAAATGCCTCGCAAATGAGCGATGGCGCAGCATTTCTTTTATTAATGTCAAAAGATCGGGCAGAGCAATTAGGTATGAAAATCATTGCTAAGTTTGTAGGTTTTTCAGTGGCAGGTGTGCCTCCTGAAGTCATGGGGATTGGTCCAATAGCTGCTATTCCCAAAGCACTGAAAGTATGTGGTCTAGAGATGGAAGATATTGATTTAATTGAGTTAAATGAAGCCTTTGCATCCCAGGCACTTGCATGCATCAATGAGTTAGGATTAAATAAGCAAATCATTAATGTGAATGGTGGCGCTATAGCCCTGGGACATCCTTTAGGTTGTACAGGTGCCTATCTAAGCATTAAGTTAATTAAAGAAATGCAAAGACGTAAAGATAAAATTGGTTTAGTAAGCATGTGCATTGGAGGTGGTATGGGAGCAGCGGGTATTTTTGAAGTCTATTGAGAATGCTAGTCAAAGAAACAAAGTATTGGTATAATAGAAAAGAATAAAAGATCAAAAGTCTAGAATGGGTGGTGCACATGTATTATTCAAAAATCAGTTGCAATGTTGAAAAGAGCTTGGAAAAACTCAAGCAATATGAAGTTTCAAAGATGATTGGCATAGATTACTCTGCAATTGTAACAGTGACTGATTATGGAAAAATCCAAATTGATGGGAGTCAAAATCATTCCATAGTATGTAGTATTGCTGATGATGATATGGTATCTTTAATCAGTAAATGGATGGATCGTATTTATAAGGTCAAAGAAGCGATTTTGATTTTAGATGATAGGTATGATTTGATTGTCACACCCATTCGTTATTATAAAAACTATTATGTGTTTACACTTTTTGCAAAAAAAGGCAGAGGTCTTACTGAAAAAGAAGTAAAAATTGCTGAATTCTTGACTTCTGCCATTTATGAAAATGTCATGCTTGATTATCAAATAGTGAATGAACGCAATTATTTAAAGAGCATTTTTGATAGCACTACATCATTTATTTTGACATTAGACCTTAATCAAAAAGTGATTGCAGTGAACAAAAAAATTGCCCAACTCATTGGAGAACAAGAGGGTTTAATAGGCAAGGATATGTCAGCATTACTAAATGCTCAACAATACGCTCAATTACAGCCTCTATACTTGAATGTGGTGAAAACAGGAATACCCATTAGTGGTGAGGAGGAGTTTTTACTTGCAGATGGTAAGAAATACTATGTCCACTATACATTATCTCCCATGATTGATAAGGATGGAGATGTTAATGGTGTTGTTGCTTTAGGGCTTGATGTGACTAAACAAAAAATATATGAAAAAGAGATAGAACAATTGAAACAGTACGCTTTGTTAGGTGAAATTAGTGCAGAGGTTTCACATGATATTAAAAATCCTTTAATGAGTATTAAAGGATGTGCTAAATTACTTCAAAAAAAAATAGGGACGGATGCTTCCTGGACCTATGTAGAACCTATAATTCAAGAAGTAGACCGAATTAATGCCATTATTGATCAAATGTTAGCTTATTCTAGATTATCCCACAATGATGGCTTTCATTATTTAGATATTCACGATGTGCTTGACAAGTGCATTGATGCGGTCTCTTTTCATAAGCAATTTAAGTACATCGATATCAAAAAACAATATGCAGATGATTTACCCTACTTAAAAGGCAGTGATATTCGATTGCAACAAGCTTTAATGAATATTTTGCTCAATTCTATCCAAGCCATTGAAGAAGAAGGTTTTATATTCATTAAAACTGAAAACAATTACACAGAAAAGCAAATATGGGTGGCTATTCAAGACAATGGCGTGGGAATAGAGGAGCAAGAAAAAGACCGAATCTTTGAACCTTTTTATACTACAAAACCCCATGGAACAGGATTAGGTTTATCTATTGTAAAAAAAGTGCTTCATGAGTTTGGAGGACAGCATTTTATTGAGTCAACACCTAATATGGGTACCCAGGTTTTATTAAAAATCCCCTATGAAATTACTGAAAGGGGATGATTGTCATGGATAAACGAACAGTATTGATTGCGGATGATGAGAAAATAATATTACGTGTCCTTTCAGAAGAGTTTCAAGAAGCTGGGTTCCAGGTGGATATAGCTAATCATGGACAAGAAGCTATCGATTTTTTATGCAAAAAATCATATGATGTGGTGATATTAGATCATAAAATGCCTAAGAAAAATGGATTAGAGGTACTAGGCTTTATTGAGGCAAAAGAATTAGAACCTATTGTCGTTTTAATGACTGCTTATGGCACCATTAATCATGCAGTAGAAGCAATGAAAAAAGGTGCATATGATTATATCACCAAACCCTTTGACTCTGAAGAATTGTTAGAAAAAGTACAATCAGCTCTAAGTGAAAAATCTGAAAAACAAGATTTTTGGCAAAACAAGACAATGATTCCCAATCCTTTTTTAGGCAAGAGTAAAGCTTTTTTGAGCATTAAAGAAACCATTGAGAAAGTGAAAAACATTCAATCCACAATCTTAATTACGGGAGAAAGTGGTACAGGTAAAGGTGTTGTAGCAAGGGAAATCCATCGAAAAGGTTACCGAGCCAAAGAGCCCTTTATTCATATTAATTGTGCGGCACTGCCAGAAAATCTTATTGAGAGTGAATTGTTCGGACATATGAAAGGTTCTTTTACAGGAGCTTATAATGATAAAAAAGGCAAACTACAGTTAGCAGGTGAAGGAACGGTTTTCTTAGATGAAATTAGTTTACTCGACCATACATTACAGGCCAAATTATTAACAGTGTTACAGGAAAGAAAAATTGAGCCCATTGGTGGTACCAAACCTATCGATTTAAAAGCACGAATTATTGCGGCATCAAATGCAAATTTAGAATATGAGATGCATCAAGGAAGGTTTAGAAAAGATTTGTTTTATCGAATTAATGTCATATCAATTCATTGTACTGCTTTGCGCTATCGAAAAGAAGATATTGAACTGTTAACGAGTCATTTTTTAACTAAATACAATAAACTACATGGAAAGTCAGTGAAAGGATTGAGCAAACATTCTATTGATACACTAATGGCTTATCATTGGCCAGGCAATGTAAGGGAGCTTGAAAATTATATTGAACGAGCAGTGGCCATGAGTAAAGGAGATGTCATCGAACATATCGACATTAATCATTTAAGTTTAGATTCATCTCACAATGGACAGAGACCTGTATACGATAACAAAACGAATACAGGAGGACTGTCATTAGAAGAGCAAGAATATCAAGCTATATTAGAAGCATTAAGCAAAAATGATGGACATAGGGAAAAGACGGCAGAAGCACTTGGTATATCGAGAAGGACCTTACAGTATAAATTAAAGCGATATGGCTTGAATTAAATGGTGAACAAGTATATAATATAGATGCAACAAATAAAGCATAGGAGGTTTTTTATGGGACAAAAAGCAGTAGATATTGCAAAATTAGATGTGGATAAGTTAATTCAAATGTTAAACGAGGCTTTAGCAGAAGAATGGTTAGCCTATTACCAATATTGGATAGGTGCAAGAATGCTTGAAGGACCTATGAGAAGTGAAATTGAACCAGAATTGCTTTTGCATGCAACTGAAGAGTTAGGTCATGCTGAGTTAGTAGCTGATCGAATCATACAATTAGGTGGAACGCCTTTGTTAAATCCTGATCAATGGACAAAATTTGCTAGATGTGATTATGAAGAGCCTACAGATCCATATGTAGAAGAAATATTAAAACAAAATCTTAATGGGGAACGTTGTGCTATTGAGCGATATCAAGAAATAGCAGATTACACAGATGGCAAAGATCATGCCACTTATCAAATGGCGATTACCATATTAAATGATGAGTTGGAGCATGAACATGATATTGAAGACTTTTTAGCTGATTTAGAGCGACTCAAAGAAGATATTAAAAAACTAAGACTATAAAGCACACAACAAGGCCACTTGATTTATCCTATCAAGTGGCTTTTTAAATGCCATCCGAATGTTAGAGACCTGTTAATAGAAAAAACCGCATTATGGTAACCAATGTTACAATATTTTCTATAGACTGATCTATAATGAACATAAGAACTTAGTCTATAGGAGGTTATTTAATGAGTATGTTTTGTTATCAATGTCAAGAGGCAGCGGGTGGTAAAGGCTGTACTAAAATAGGAGTTTGTGGGAAAAAAGATGATGTTGCAAATTTGCAAGATTTATTAATTTACACATTAAAAGGTGTAGCAGAGTTTAATCAGCAGGCACGTCAGGAAGGATTAAATGACTCAAGGACGGATCAATTATTATTAGATGGTTTATTTACAACCATTACAAACGCTAATTTTGATGCTGAAGCAATTATAGAAAAAATTGAGAAAGCTCTTGAACAAAGAGAAATCATTAAAGGTAAACTTGAAGCAAAAAATGTTTTAACAATTAAAGGATACCATGATAGTGCTACATGGATGGAGCCCCGATTTCAATTTGAGCAGAAATCTCAAGCTGTTGATGTGGGAGTTTTGGCTACTGACAATGAAGATATAAGAAGTTTACGACAATTAATCACTTATGGTTTAAAAGGAATGGCAGCATATGGTGAGCATGCTTTGAATCTAGGTTTTAATGATGACGGCATTATTGATTTTATCGAAAAAGCCTTGCTTGCAACAATAAATGATGCCCTTAGTGTGGACGAATTAGTTGCATGGACACTAAAAACTGGTGAGTATGGCGTTAAGGTGATGGCATTATTGGACCAGGCAAATACGAATACCTATGGACATCCAGAAATAACAGAGGTTAATATTGGTGTCAGAAATAATCCGGCTATTTTAATCAGTGGACATGATCTAAAAGACATGGAAGAATTATTAGAGCAAACTAAAGGAACAGGCGTGGATGTCTATACCCATAGTGAAATGCTTCCAGCAAATTATTATCCAAAGTTTAAACAATATGATCACTTTGTTGGTAATTATGGAAATGCGTGGTGGAAGCAAAAAGAAGAGTTTGAAAGCTTCAATGGTCCAGTGTTATTTACAACAAATTGTATTGTGCCACCTAAAGCAAGCTATTCAGATAGGGTTTATACCACTGGTGCTGCTGGCTATGAAGGGTTTCCTCATATTCCAGCAAGAGAAGAGGGTAAGGCAAAAGACTTTTCAAAAGTGATTGAACATGCTAAGCGATTACCTTCACCGACCGAGATTGAGACGGGAAAAATTGTAGGTGGTTTTGCACATAATCAGGTCATGGCTTTGGCAGATAAAGTCGTAGATGCAGTGAAAAGCGGTGCTATTGGCCAATTCTTTGTTATGGCTGGATGTGATGGTCGGATGAAGTCTAGAGAATATTATTCAGAGTTTGCTGAAGCATTACCTAAAGATACAGTTATTTTAACAGCTGGCTGTGCTAAGTATCGATATAATAAGTTAAATTTAGGAGATATCGGAGGGATACCGAGAGTATTAGATGCAGGACAATGTAATGACTCGTACTCACTAGCTGTTATCGCTCTCAAATTAAAAGAGGTGTTTGAGCTAAATGACATTAACGAATTGCCTATATCATATAATATTGCATGGTATGAGCAAAAAGCGGTCATTGTTTTGCTTGCCTTGCTGTTCTTGGGTGTAAAAAACATCAAGCTTGGACCTACTTTGCCAGCGTTTTTATCTGCGAATGTAGCAAAAGTTTTAGTAGAAAACTTTGGTATCAATGGTATTCAAACAGTTGATGAAGACTTAGTACAATTCTTAGGAGCATAAAAACTACTATAACCCATTTAAAGCGTTGTGATTATTCAATTAATGATAACGCTTTTTTGTTTTAAAGATAGGATAATGGCCAGTCATCAGGTTTGAAACTCATTTATCAAGTGAATTAGATTAAATAAAGGTAGTTCTTTCATTGTATTGGATAGTTTAATTCAGTAAAGGATTAATCAATCAGTACATCGTCGGAAATAAGTATTACTCACTTGTTGAGATGTTGGGCATGTGATAAAATGATAAAAAGTAATCATGAGGGATGATGGGATGAAACTAAACTGGAAAAATGAAAAGAACTTGGGTATGTTGGTTGACTTATATGAGTTAACGATGACAAATGGCTATTTAGTTAATGAAGTTGATCACTACTGGGTGTATTTTGATTATTTCTTTAGAAGAGTACCTGATCATGGAGGATTTGCCATTACTGCAGGCTTAGAACAATTTCTTGATTATGTCTTAAATTTACAATTTACTAAAGACGATTTGGATTTCATACGAAGTATGAATCTGTTTACAAGTGAGTTTATTGAATATTTAAAGGATTTTAGATTTAGTGGTGATATTTGGGCTATACCAGAGGGGACTCCTGTATTTCCGAATACGCCTATAGTAACAGTGCGTGCTCCTTTGCTAGAAGCGCAATTAATCGAAACGATGCTTTTGCTAACACTGAATCATCAAAGTTTAATTGCGACTAAAGCAAATCGTATTGTAAGAGCAGCTAACGGAAAGCCTGTAGTGGATTTTGGAGCAAGAAGAGCCCATGGTGCTGATGCAGCTAATTTTGGTGCCAGAGCTTGCTATATTGGTGGATGCTTTGGAACATCTAATGTGTTAGCATCTAAAATGTTTAATATACCTGCTATCGGTACAATGGCCCACAGTTGGATTCAATTTTTTGATAGCGATCGACTAGCATTTGATGCTTATGTTAAAGCTTATCCAAAGCAAGTCACTTTATTAGTAGATACTTACAATGTATTAAAATCGGGTGTTCCTCAAGCAATAGAGGTCTTTAAAAACATGCAACTAGGGAGCAAAAAAGGTATACGGATTGATAGTGGAGATTTAGGTTATTTGTCAAGACGGGCGCGCAAAATGCTTGATGATTCTGGTTTTCAAGATACGACCATAACAGTATCCAATGCATTGGATGAGTATCGTATTCGGGAACTTGAAATACAGAAAGCGCCTATCAATTTTTATGGCGTAGGAGAAAGAATGATTACTGCTAGATCGGAAGCTGTTTTTGGTGGTGTGTATAAACTCGTAGCTTTAGAAAATAATGGCAAAAAAATGTCAAGGATAAAATTGAGCGAAGAAGCAGATAAAATTACAAACCCGGGCTTTAAAGAAGTGTGGAGACTTTATGACAATAATAATGGGAACGCATTTGCAGATTTAATCACTTTTAAAAATGAAGAGGTTAAAGAGCCCTATAAGTTGTTTGATCCAATTAGTCCATGGAAATCAAAAGAAGCAAAGAATTTCACAGCAAAAAAACTTCAGAAGAAAATGGTTGAAAATGGGGTTCTCGTTGCTAAGCTTCCAACTTTAGAAGAAATCAGAGAGAATTTAAAAGTTGAAATGGCAAAACTTTGGGATGATCTATTAAGGTTTGAGAGTCCGGACCGGTATTTTGTCAACTTATCATATGAGTTATGGGTTGAGAAGCAAAACTTAATTGATAAATATCGCATGCATCAATAAAAATGATTAAAGGGAGGCATTTAAATTATGAAAACAAAATTGACAGATTTACTAGGAATAGAGTATCCAATTATACAAGGTGCAATGGCAGTGGTTTCAAATAGTACGTTAGCAGTAGCGGTAAGTGAAGCTGGTGGTGCAGGTATTATCGGTGCTGGAGGACATGATGTCCAATGGGTTATAGATGAAGTGACAAAAGCTAAAAGCATGACGAAAAAGCCTTTTGGTGCTAACATTGTTTTGATGGCAGAGCAAAAAGAAGCAATCATCGATGCGGTTTGCCAATTAAAGCCTAAATTTGTAACATTTGGAGCGGGTAATCCTGTTCCATATATAGAGAAAATAAAAAAAGCTGGAATTATTGCCATCCCTGTTGTAGCAAATTTAAAACAAGCCAAAAAAGTAGAAGCAGCGGGTGCAGATGGGATTGTAATAGAAGGACTAGAAGCGGGAGGACATATTGGCAGAGTGACCTTGATGGCGTTGATGACAAATATTATTCCTAATGTAGCCATTCCAGTGATAGCTGCCGGTGGTATAGTAGATAACAGAGGCCTTAAAGCAGCACTAGCTATGGGAGCTTCAGGGGTTCAAATGGGCAGTCGCTTTTTTGTATCTGAAGAGTGTCCAGCCCATGTCAATGCTAAATTGAAGGTAGTAGAAGCTACAGATTTAGATTCGGTGGTATTAGGGCATACGATTAGGCATGATGTCAGGGGCATTCGTAGTCGTTTTACAGATGAGTATTTAAAGATTGAGTTTAGTGATGCTCCGAGAAGTAGTTTGTCAGGTAGAATGAAAGGGGTATATGCGAAAGCAGTTTGTGATGGTGATGTGGAAAATGGTTTTATTCAAATTGGTCAGAGTTTAGACCCCATTAAGTCAATCTTATCGTGTAAAGAGATCATTAAAAACATGATACAAGGCTAATCTTCTCTAGCATGAGTCTTTCTTGGATTGTTTACAAATTTTTTCGGGAAAGACAATGTTTTTAGGTTCAGGTGGGATTTTAACCCTGAGTAAGCTCGGCGTATATTTGGTAAATTAAAGGAGGATTTATGGTACAGTTTGGTAAAGTCTATCTGGTAACATTGGTTGTTTTTTTTGCGATTGATATTGTGTGGCTGGGAGTGGTTGCTAAAAACATATATCGACAAAACATTGGTCATCTGATGGCGGATAAAGTTAATTGGTTAGCAGCAGGTTTATTTTATTTGTTATATATTTTAGGCATCGTGTATCTGGCAGTCAACCCTGCATTAAGAGGTCAAGGTTTTTTATATGCATTAAGAATGGGATTGATATTTGGTTTTTTTACTTACATGACATACGATCTAACAAATTTAGCGACTTTGAAAGATTGGTCATTAAAAGTGACGATTATGGATATTGCTTGGGGAACATTATTAGGAGGTTCTGTAGCAAGTATCAGTTATGGGTTGTCAAAACTACTTAAGTTTTAAGGATAGAATGTTTATGGATTAACAGGAGAAAAGCATGAATAAAGACTTTATCAGAGAAATGATTAGTAAAGATGGGCAAATAGATATTGGGAAAGCAGCAGTTTTTATTTCTATGCTTGAAAGTAAATCAAATGAAACCATTGCAAAAGCATTTATGGAAGAAACAAATCATAGAGTGGTTGTTACAGAAGTTGCAGGCTCCGGGCGTGAATTAAAAAAGAAGATTATTAACTCATGCGTAGGAGCTGCACTAAATCTTGAAGTCATCAATAAAACTCCACATCAAATACATGGTCTAATCCATGCTGCTCAGGAAGCAGCAAGAGGACTGATGTTAGATATGCCTTTAGATGCTAATTTACATATCAAAATGGCGATAGTCAGTAGTCAACACTGGATAGCGGTTTCTATGTATGGTAATTCAGCATTTCATGTTTTATCAAATCATAGCCGCCTAGGCATGGGATATGTTAACATTTAACCATTGACATTTTAGTAACAATGTGCTAGTTTTAGAAGTGGAAACTGTGCATATAGAGAGAAAGAGAATAGAGTTTACAGGGACCACCCGTATTTTTAGTTGATATAGAAATTTAATGTGACGATGCTTGCATAGAATAAAGAGAGAAGAAACAAGCGAATGGTTAACCGTTTTCTTGTTTTTGTTTTTTGGGAGGATATTTATGGCTGTTTTAAAAGATATACGAGTGATAGAGATTACCCAAGGCTTATCAGGACCTTATTGTGGCATGATTCTAGGAGACATGGGTGCTGAAATAATAAAAATCGAATTACCAGAAGTGGGTGATGATTCAAGAGCTTTTGGTCCATTTATCAATGAAGAAAGCGCTTACTTTATTAGTGTCAATAGAAACAAAAAAAGTGTGACTTTGGATTTAAGACAACACGAAGGTGTAGAAGTTTTAAAAAAACTAGTAAAATTAGCGGATATCGTGATTGATAATTATAAGCCTGATGTATTGAATCACTTAGGAGTGGGTTATGAACATTTGAAATTAATCAATGAAAAAATTATTTACTGTGGCATTACGGGCTATGGCCAAGAAGGTCCATATAAAAAGAAACCGGCTTATGATGCAGTGATTCAAGCCATGAGTGGTATGATGAGTGTGACAGGAGAAGCCACAGGTAATCCAATTAGAGTAGGTGCTCCTATAGGGGATATGACAGCAGCTTTGTACGGTGTTATTGGGATTTTAGGCGCTTTGCACCAAAGAGAAAAGACACAACAAGGTAAAATGGTGGACATCTCAATTTTGGATAGTCAAGTTTCGATATTAGAAAACCCAATCATGCGTTACAGTTTAACAGGAGAAAAGCCAGAAAAAATGGGAAATCAACATCCATCCATTACTCCCTTTGAGACTTTTATGACAAGAGACGGTGAAATTATGGTGGCTATTGGTAACAATCGTATGTGGGTATCTTTTTGCAAATTAATTAATAAGCATGAATGGATTAACGATTACCGCTTTAGTACAAACAAAAAAAGATTGCATTATTATCATGAACTAAAACCATTGCTCAATAAAGTTTTTATTCAAAACACGACACGAGAATGGCAAATTTTGCTAGACGAAAATAAGATTGCCAACAGCCCAATTCATAGTATTGATGAGTTATTGGACAATGAACAAGTGAAGTATCGAAAAACCATTGTGGATACACCCTACATGAATGGCACAAACATCCTCAAAGTTCCAAATACACCCATCAGATATAAAGAAGATCCCTTAGATATTAATGTTAAGGCACCCAAATTAGGACAAGACACAAATACGGTTTTGAAAGATTATTTAAACTTTAATCAAAAGCAAATAGAAGAATTAATAAAAAAAGGTATTATATAGGTTTAGACTCATTTAATACGAATGATTTAAAAAAGGTCTTGCAATTAACAAGATTATATTGACTTTTTCTTAAATTATTAGTATTTTAATAAGTGATATTCAATACAAGAATAGGAGGTAACTGCATTGCCAAACGAAAAAATAGCCAAATTAATAGAAAAGAAAGAAGTATTGGCTCTAGGTGGAGGCGAAAAAGGCATCAAAAAACAGCATGACAATGGGAAGTATACGGCAAGAGAGCGTATAGAAAAACTATTGGATGAAGGCAGTTTTATTGAATTAGACACCTTTGTAGAGCATCGATGTGTCAATTTTGGGATGGAAAAAACAAAAGCACCAGGAGAAGGTGTGGTGACGGGATATGGTACTATTAATGGTAGATTAGTGTACCTATTTGCCCAAGACTTTACGGTGATTGGTGGGTCATTAGGAGAGATGCATGCAGCAAAAATCGTGAAAGTGCAACAAATGGCATTAAAAATGGGAGCGCCCCTCATAGGCATCAATGACTCAGGAGGTGCAAGAATCCAAGAAGGTGTGGATGCGTTAAAAGGCTATGGAGATATTTTTTACAATAATACCATTGCATCAGGAGTCATCCCACAAATTTCAGTCATCCTAGGACCATGTGCAGGTGGTGCAGTGTATTCACCAGCATTAACAGACTTTATTTTTATGGTAGACAACACCTCAAAGATGTTTATTACAGGACCACAAGTCATAAAGACAGTCACAGGAGAAGAAGTATCAGCCGAAGCCTTAGGTGGAGCAATGACCCACAATAAAGTGAGTGGAGTAGCTCAGTTTTATGATGAGACAGAAGAAGCATGCTTTGATAAGATTCGATATTTACTAAGCTTCATACCACAAAACAATATGGAAACAACTCCTGTGGTGGCTAATGAAGATGATTTAAACCGGATAGATGAAGGATTAGATGAATTAGTTCCCCTAAACCCTAACAAAGCCTATGACATGAAGACAGTCATACACACCTTGTCAGACAATGGAGAATTTTTAGAATATCAACCCTATTATGCAGAAAACATCATCACAGGCTTTGCTCGCCTCAATGGCAAAAGCATCGGAGTCATAGCCAGTCAGCCAACAAAACTAGCAGGCTGTTTAGATATCAATGCATCCGATAAAGGGGCTCATTTTATAAGAACATGTGATGCCTTTAACATCCCCTTGTTAACCTTAGTGGATGTGCCAGGATTTTTACCAGGAACCGGTCAAGAATATGGGGGCATCATCAGACATGGTGCCAAAATGTTATATGCCTATTCAGAAGCCACTGTGCCAAAAGTGACGGTGATAACACGAAAAGCCTATGGAGGTGCCTACATAGCTATGTGTTCCAGACACTTAGGAGCGGACATGGTATATGGATGGCCAACAGCAGAAATAGCAGTGATGGGACCCTCGGGAGCAGCCAATATCATTTTTAGAAAAGAAATTGCCGATGCAGAAAATGCAGATGAAAAACGGCAAGAAAAAATACAAGAATATACAGATCGTGTGGCCAATCCTTACATTGCAGCATCACGAGGTTATATTGACGATGTGATCGAGCCCAAAGAAACAAGAAAACGAGTCATCGGTGCCTTTGAAATGCTAGCAGGCAAAAGAGAAACTCGACCAGCCAAAAAACACGGCAATATGCCTGTATAAGGAGGGACTTATATGTTTGGACCAACCATAGAAATGGGTGAGGCAGCCATCATAACAGTCTTTAGTATGGCCATAGTGTTTATTACTCTATTAACCATATCGTTCATTCTCGATTTATTCAAAATTATTTTTGTAGAAAAGAAAAAGCCAGTGGTAGCCCAATCAGAACCACAAGGCAAAGTTGAAATAGAACCAAAACCAACAGTCGAGGAAGATGAAGAAGCATTGATTGCTGTCATTACAGCCGCTATAGTGGCTGCAACAGGTAAACCCAAAGAAAAATTAATCATTCGAAGCATTACACCCATCTATAATCCAGAATCGTCATGGACACGCATGGGAAGAATAGAGCAAATGAGATAGGAGGATCAATGATGAAGCAATACAATATAACGGTAAACGGAAAAACATATCAAGTAGAAGTAGAAGAAGTAGGTGTGCAAAGCGCTCCTACAGCCCAAAGAACAGTGACACAAACCCCAGCGCCTGCACCAGCCCAGACAGCCCCTCAAGCTGCACCAGCAGCATCAAAGGCTGCGCCAGCTCCTGCTGGAGGAGAAGTTGTATCTGCACCGATGCCAGGAACAGTCTTTGATATGAAAGTCACTGTTGGACAAGCTGTAAAAGCGGGTGATATCCTATTAATCCTAGAAGCGATGAAAATGGAAAATGAAATCGTAGCCCCATCGGACGGTACGGTCAGTGCCATTCATGCTGCAAAAGGAGCCAGTGTGAGTAGTGGAGATGCATTAATCACATTAGGATAAAGGAGGCATCCAAATGGTAGAAATACTACAAAACTTTTGGCAAAGCACAGGATATGCGGCAATCACCTATCAAGAATTGATTATGATAACCATTGCGTGTATATTCTTATATCTTGCTGTAGCCAAAGGTTACGAGCCCTATTTATTAATACCCATCGCTTTTGGGATGTTGTTAGTCAACATGCCATTGTCGGGTTTAATGCAAGATAATGGGCTACTAAAATTGATATACATAGGAACCGAAAAAGGAATTTATCCCCCGCTCATATTTTTATGTGTTGGTGCGAGTACAGATTTTGGTCCCTTAATTGCCAATCCTAGAAGCATACTATTAGGAGCCGCAGCACAGTTTGGTATATTTTTTACTTTTATAGGAGCCATATTACTGGGCTTTACAGGACCAGAAGCAGCTTCTATTGGGATTATTGGTGGCGCAGATGGACCCACAGCTTTGTATATCACATCCATGCTAGCATCTGATTTGCTAGGACCCATTGCCATTGCAGCCTATTCTTATATGGCTTTAGTCCCTGTGATTCAGCCCCCCATTATTCGTGCCCTTACCACACCAGAAGAAAGAAAGATTAAGATGGAACAATTGCGCTTTGTCTCTAAGACAGAAAAAATTGTTTTTCCTATTGTGGTCACTATCTTCTGTGTGTTGTTATTACCTTCAGCAGCTGCCTTGATAGGCATGCTCATGTTTGGTAATCTCATCAGAGAGTCAGGTGTGGTACCAAAACTTGCGGACACAGCAACCAATTCATTAATGTATATTGTGACGATTTTCCTTGGAATCACTGTAGGTGGAAAATCAGAGGCAGCTTTGTTTTTAACCCCTTCAACCTTAATGATTATTGCTCTAGGGTTAGTGGCTTTTGCTATTGGTACAGCTACAGGCGTATTGTTTGGTAAACTCATGTGTAAACTCAGTGGTGGTAAAATCAATCCAATGATTGGTGCCGCAGGGGTATCTGCAGTGCCTATGGCTGCTCGAGTGGTTCAAAGAGAAGGTCAAAAGAATAATCCATCAAATTTCTTGCTCATGCATGCTATGGGACCTAATGTGGCAGGAGTAATTGGTTCTGCTGTAGCAGCAGGGGTATTGTTGATGTTTTTTAGTTAACATTGTCTAAATGAATTAAAACAGAACTGAATAAAGATTAAAAAACTAGTCTTTCCTGAGGCTAGTTTTTTTAATCTTTATTCTCCCACTTTAAAAATGAGAGTCTAGTACCTTAAGTCATAGATAAAAGGTTAAATGTACTAGAATAATAGACGTCTATAAATTTGTAAGGTTTTCCCAACAACAAATTGTTTATTGTATGCAATAATTGCAAAAAATAGTTGTATTCAATCATAAGTTCGTGTAAAATGTTAAAAAATAGAAATAAATGTTTTTATATGAAATACAAATGTATTCATTTATGAAGCAATATTGGGAGGCGCTTATGGACTTATATGGATTGCCAAAAAAACAAGGTTTATATCATCCTGAAAACGAAAAAGATGCATGTGGTGTTGGATTTATAGTTAATGTTAAAGGAGAAATCAGTCATCGAATCGTTAAACACGGATTAGAGATTTTAAAAAATATGGAGCATCGAGGAGCAGTAGGTTCAGATCCAAAGACGGGTGATGGTGCAGGAATTATGACTCAGATTCCAGATGAGTTTTTTAGAATTTATTCAGCTAATGATGGGATTGATTTGCCTGATCAAGGGCAATATGGTATAGGAATGATTTTTTTACCTAAAGAAACAGCATTGAGACTACAATGTGAAGGGATTGTAGAGAGAGTTGTAAGAGACTCAGGATATAAGACTTTAGGATGGAGATTTGTTCCAACAGATAATAAGACTTTAGGCGAAACGGCTAAAGGATCTGAGCCGGTCATCCGGCAAGTTTTTATAGCGATGTCGACGGACCAAGATCACAATGAGGAAACATTTGAAAGAAACCTTTATTTGATACGGAAAAGAGTAGAGTCGGAAGTGAATCGATTGGTGAAAAGAAATAGAGAATACTTCTATATTTGCTCTTTATCATGCAAAACAATTGTGTACAAAGGGCTGCTGTTAGCAGATCAAATAGAATATTACTTCCCGGATTTGTCAGATATTCACTTTAAAAGTGCCATGGCATTAGTGCATCAAAGATTTAGCACCAATACATTTCCTACATGGGACTTAGCTCAGCCTTTTCGTTATTTAGCCCATAATGGTGAAATCAATACGATTAAAGGAAATCGAAATTGGATGGAAACAAGAGAAGGTGTTTTAGAGTCAGGAGTTTTCAAAGATAAAATCAATGATTTATATCCGATTATTCAACCAGGAAAAAGTGATTCTGCATCAGTGGATAATGCTTTTGAGTTTATCAAGCAAAATGGTCGTACGAATGCACATACATTGATGATGTTAATTCCAGAAGCATGGGAAAATGATATGAATATGCCTGAGGAAAAGCGGGCCTTTTATGAATATCATGCAGCTATGATTGAACCATGGGATGGTCCAGCAGCAATGTTTTTTTGTGATGGTGTTCAAATAGGTGGAACATTAGATAGAAATGGATTAAGACCTGCTAAATACATTATTACAGACAATCATACACTGATTATGGCCTCTGAATTTGGTGTTCTTAAGATGAAGCCTCAACATATCATTAAAAAGGGACGCTTAGCACCGGGAGAAATGCTCTTAGTTGATACACAAAGAAAGCAAATATTTTTTGATGAGGAAATAAAGTCTAGAGTTTCTAATAAAATGGACTATATCGATATTGTGAGGAATAGTCGTGTAAAATTTGAATCTTTGCCTCATTTGCCCACAGGAGAAGTCAATTTATCAATGGATCAACTGGTTGATAAACAAAAGGCATTTGGCTATACCATGGAAGATTTAAGATTAATTTTAAAGCCTATGGCGGAAAATGGCAGTGAGCCTATTGGATCCATGGGTAATGATACGCCTTTAGCGGTATTATCAAATAAACCCCAACTATTATTTAATTACTTTAGACAATTGTTTGCTCAAGTGACCAATCCTCCAATAGACCCCATACGAGAAGGGATTGTAATGTCTTTGATGAATTTTTTAGGAACCCAAGAAAATATTTTAAACATGAAACATTTAGATCACAAATATTTAAGAATTGATACTCCCATCATAAGTAATGAGCAAATGAATCAAATTAAAAGATTGATGACAGAAGATTTAATGTCTACGGTGATTCCCATTACCTTTAAAGCAGACAGTGGTGTTGAAGGATTTAAACAAGCCTTAGAACTCATTTGTGAGCGTGCTTTGCAAAGAGTGAAAGAAGGCTATAATATATTAGTGCTTTCCGATGTGAAAGTAGATAGTTATGAAGCGGCCATTCCTTCGCTGCTAGCTGTATCTGCGGTGCATCATTATTTAATTCGAAAAAAACAGCGGTCTAAAGTGTCTATTTTAGTAGAAGCAGGAGATGCTAGAGAAACAACACATTTTGCACTATTAACAGCTTATGGAGCCAGTGCCATTAATCCGTATTTAGCGATTCATAGTATAAGAATGATGGAAAAAACAGGACAAATTCAATGTTCTGAAAAAGAAGGTGAGAAAGCCTACCTAAAAGCATGTTCTAAAGGGTTAGCTAAAATACTATCAAAAATGGGCATATGTACAGTACAAAGTTACCATGGAGCACAAATTTTCGAAGTGATAGGTATTAATGAAGAAACAGTTAATCGCTATTTCGGAGGAACACCTACTCGATTAGGTGGCATCGGAATAGATGAAATAGCCCAAGAAGTCCTTGTAAGACATCAAGTAGCATTTGATCGAATTAGAGAATCTCGCCAATCTCTAGAGGTAGGTGGACTCTATAAGTGGCGGAAAAATGGTGAGTTTCATACCTTTAACCCAGATACCATTTACAGATTACAGCAGTCTGTTAGAATGGGTCGTTATGACAAGTTTAAAGAATACACAAAAAGAGTGGATGAGCAAAGTGATAACTTAGGGACTATTAGAAGTTTATTAACCTTTAAAGAGAGTCAATCCATTCCCCTTGAAGAAGTAGAGCCGGAATCAGAAATTATTAAACGATTTTGCTCTGGAGCAATGTCCATTGGGTCGATAAGCAAAGAAGCTCATGAAACAATTGCAATAGCTATGAATCGGTTAGGAGCACGAAGTAATTCTGGCGAAGGTGGAGAAGATACAGCGAGACTAAAGACGATTAATGATGTGGATAATAAAAATAGCCGCATCAAACAAGTTGCCTCAGCTAGATTTGGTGTGACGATACAATTTTTAGCATCAGCAGACGAACTTCAAATAAAAGTTGCACAAGGGGCTAAACCGGGAGAGGGAGGACATCTACCAGGAAAGAAGGTTAATGAATATATTGGTATGATTAGACATTCTGTACCTGGAATTGACTTAATTTCACCGCCACCCCATCATGATATCTATTCGATAGAGGATTTAGCCCAACTGATCTTTGATTTAAAAAATGCAAACCCAAGTGCAAGAATTAGTGTTAAGTTAGTAGCTGAAAATGGTGTTGGAACAGTAGCGGCAGGCGTGACAAAAGCACATGCAGATTTAATTATTATTAGTGGCCATGATGGAGGTACAGGGGCATCGCCATTATCTTCAATCATGCATGCAGGTATTCCTTGGGAGATTGGATTGTCAGAGACTCATCAAGTATTGCTCCTCAACAATTTAAGAAGCCGGGTCCGCTTACAAACAGATGGACAACTTAAGACGGGTCGAGATGTAGTCATGGCCTGTCTACTGGGTGCAGAGGAATTTGGCTTTGCTACCACATTACTAGTTACTTTAGGCTGTGTGATGTTAAGGCATTGCCAAAATAATAATTGTGAAATGGGCGTTGCAACACAAAGTGATGAGTTGAGAAAGAATTTTTGTGGAAAGCCTGAATATGTCATGAATTTTATGCGTTATATTGCAAAAGAAGTTAGAGAATATATGGCAATGTTAGGTTTTAGAACGATTAATGAAATGGTAGGTAGAGTGGATAAACTAACAGTAAGACAAGACATTCAACATTGGAAAGCAAAACATCTTGATTTATCGAGTATTTTGTATAGGCCAGATATGCCCAAAAGAATTACCCCTTATTGTTCTCAGACACAAGACCATGGTTTAGATGGCAGTATGGATCAAAAACTAATGATGCAGAGTCAAAGCTTTTTTAAGGATAAACGAAAAGTTTCTGGTGCTTATGAAATCAAAAATGTACACAGAGCTGTAGGAACTATGTTGAGTGGTCAAATCGCTAAGACATATCCACATGAAACCTTAGAAGATGATACCTTATCTTTTGAGTTTTATGGTTCAGCGGGTCAGAGTTTTGGTGCATTTGGCATCAAAGGTCTTACTTTAACATTGGAAGGAGACGCAAACGATTATGTAGGCAAGGGACTTTCTGGAGGTAAAATTATTGTAAGAAAACCAAAGGAAGCTGAATACGGGAAAAGCATGATTGCAGGCAATACATTATTATATGGTGCAACCAGTGGACAAGTCTATATAAATGGTATTGTGGGTGAACGGTTTGCTGTAAGAAACAGTGGAGCTGAAGCAGTTGTTGAAGGGGTTGGAAACCATGGATGCGAGTATATGACGGACGGATTTGTGGTAATTTTAGGAGAAGTAGGCCGAAATTTTGCTGCAGGAATGAGTGGTGGGATAGCAATTATTCTTGATATAGAAAAACAAATCAATAAAAAAGCCAATCAAGAGATGGTTTTAATTGAAAAACCTACAAAAGAAAACATGAAAAAAGTGAGATTGATGATAGAAAATCATGTGGCGTATACAGATAGTATGGTCGGCAAAGAAATATTGAACAACTGGAAAATGTATCAGCAATATTTTGTAAGAGTCATTCCAGAAAGGTACAAAGAAATCATTGAAGGTGGAGATCAGATAAAAATATCGTAGGAGGTGAGAAGATGACAGATAAAATGACAGGATTTATAAAAATTGAACGTAAAAATTATTCTAAAAGACCGATTGAAGATAGAATTAAGGATTTTAATGAAATTTATCTGCCTTTAGCTGAGGGCGAAATGATGGCTCAGGCAAATAGATGTATGGACTGTGGCACTTCTTTTTGCAACTGGGGTTGTCCCTTAGGTAATTTAATCCCTGAATGGAATGACTTACTTTATATGGGTGACTGGAAAGGAGCCTATGAAAAACTCGCCTTGACCGCTAATTTTCCTGAATTCACTGGGAGAGTTTGCCCAGCACTATGTGAAGCTGCTTGTGTTTTAGGAATAAATAGAGAGGCTGTTTCAGTAAGAGAAATTGAGCAATCTATTGTAGAACGTGCATTTTCTGAAGGATGGGTTCAACCAAGAATACCAAAAGTTAGAACTGAAAAAAAGATAGCTGTGGTTGGTAGTGGTCCTGCCGGCTTGACCTTAGCAGATGATTTAAATGCATTAGGTCATAGAGTGACAGTTTTTGAAAGAGAAAAAAAATTAGGTGGTCTCATGCGCTACGGTATACCTAATTATAAACTAGACAAAAAAATTATCGATCGACGTATTGACATGCTAAAAATGGCAGGAATTGTATTTGTCACTAATAAATGGGTCGGAAAAGAAATGGAACTAGAAGAGATCAAAAAAAAATACGATGCAGTAGTATTAAGTTGTGGCACTTGGGTGCCAAGGGATTTAAAAATTCCTGGAAGAGAATTAAAGGGAATTTATTATGCAGTAGATTATTTAGGACAACAAACAAAAAGCTTAGAGGGCACTATGATTGCATCTGAAATTAGTGCCAAAGATCAAACAGTTTTAGTGATTGGAGGTGGAGATACCGGCTCTGACTGTGTTGGAACAGCTAACAGGCAGGGAGCAAAAAAAGTTTACCAGTTTGAGATTTTACCAAAGCCTTCCAAAGAAAGAGATGAAAGTATGCCCTAGCCTACTTTCAAAAAATTATACAAACAGACTTCAGCTCATGAAGAGGGATGCGAAAATATGTAGAAAGTAGCAACAAAATCATTTTTAGGTCAGGAAGGTAAAATAAATAAAATCAAGGCAGTCAATGT
>SKID01000147.1 GCA_007116605.1 Tissierellia bacterium | reverse complement strand
GTCCACATTGGTAATGCCAAATCGGCTCGCTTCATTCCAATCTACTTCCATCACCGATACGGATAAATCGGCATTTTGCTCAATGGTGAAATCAAGCATTTTCGAGTAATCCATTTTATAAATATGGTCTCCAGATAAAATAAGCACATATTCCGGATCATACATGTCGATAAATTCTAAATTCTGATAGACAGCATCCGCTGTTCCTTTATACCAACTGCCCCCTTCTTTGTCCATATAGGGAGGAAGAATATAGACACCTTGGTCTAACTTGTCTAATGCCCAAGCATCACCTGTGCCAATATAGCGATTTAGTAATAATGGCTTATACTGAGTCAATACGCCTACGGTGTAAATGTTTGAGTGAAAGCAATTGCTTAAGCTAAAATCTATAATGCGATACTTCCCACCAAACATGACTCCTGGTTTTGCATTGTTGTTTGTTAAGTCTTTCAGTCTACTGCCTTGTCCACCTGCCAACAACATGGCAATACATTTTTGTTTACTCATTTAGAGACCCCCTTTGAATTTTCCAAATGTCACGATTATAATCTAATATGGTTCGATCACTAGAAAAATATCCTGACGATGCAATGTTAGCAATCACCATTGATAACCATTTACTTTGATTCATGTATGTGTTATTTAATCGTTCTTGAGCTTCTTTATAAGGTTCAAAATCTTTAAGTACAAAATATGGGTCATTATAAGAAATAAGATGATCATACAAATCTTTGAACTCACTAATATCTTCTTGTAAAAAACCATTCACTAGATAATTAACGACCACTTTCAAGTCTGGATTATTCTCATACTCGTGATAGGAATGATACCCACCTTTCTGGTAGTAGCGAATCACTTCTTCTGATTTCAATCCAAAAATGAAAGCATTTTCTTCCCCCACTAATTCAACTATTTCTACATTAGCCCCATCTAATGTTCCTAAGGTCAAAGCGCCATTCATCATAAACTTCATGTTACCTGTACCACTTGCTTCTTTGCTAGCAGTAGAAATTTGTTGGGAAACATCCGCAGCAGGATATATTTTTTCTGCTAAAGTGACATTAAAGTTCTCAAGAAATACCACCTTCATAAACTGGTTGACTTTCTTATCTTGATTGACAATTTTTTCTAAAGATGTAATCAATTGAATGATTTTTTTTGCCATATAATATCCGGGAGCTGCTTTACCAGAAAAAATAAATGTTCGCGGATGAATTTCATAGTTTTCGTATTTGATTTTCTTAAATAATGCCATAATATGAAGGGCATTCATTAATTGTCTTTTATACTCATGAATTCTCTTAATATGAACATCGTAAATCGATTGGGGATCAATAGAAACATGGTTGGTTTCATAAATCAGCCGGGCTAGCTTTTCTTTGTTCTGATTTTTGACTCGCTGAATTTTGTCCTGAAAACTTTTGTCCTCAACATAGAAATTAAGGTCCGTTAGTTTTTCTGGTTGCATTTTCCAATCTGTACCGATAGCATCTGTAATCACTTGACTTAATTCAGGATTCGCTTTTAACATAAATCTTCTGTGTGAAACACCATTAGTCTTCGAATTAAATTTTTTCGGGTACAACTGATATAGTTCTCTAAAGGTTTCATTAATTAAGATGTTCGTATGTAATGCGGCTACGCCATTTACGGATTTAGATCCAATAATTGCTAAATTAGCCATGTGGACCATACCCTCTCTAATAATGCTGTTTCTAATCCTTAAGTCACGATATTCATCTGCTCCATCATACACGAATCGTCTGTTGATTTCTTCAATAATCATATACACTCTTGGTAGTAATTGTTGCATCATACTAATAGACCATGTCTCAAGAGCTTCAGGCAAAATAGTGTGGTTTGTATAGGCACAAATCTGTGACGTTTTCTCCCAAGATTCGTCCCAGCCTAATCCTTCTTCATCCATTAAAATCCTCATGAGTTCAGGTATGACAAGAGATGGGTGGGTGTCATTAATTTGAATTTGAATTTTATCCTGTATTTCGCTAAAATCCTCATTATTGTTCTTATACCTTCTTATAATACTTTTAAGACCTGCACTGACAAAAAAGTATTGCTGTTTTAGTCTTAAGATTCTACCTTCCTCATTGGCATCATTAGGATACAGTACATGGGTAATTGCTTCAGCTGCTGCTTTGTTTCTAACGGCATTCAAATAATTACCTCTGTTGAATGAGCTTAAGTCAAAATCATCCACCGACTCTGCACTCCAAAGTCTTAAATAATTCACATCTTTAGTGTCGTAATCCACGATAGGTATATCATAAGGCATGGCTAAAACGGCTTCATAATTTTCGTGCATAAATTGCAACTGTCCATCCACCATTTCTGTCTTTACATGACCGTAAAATTTCACAATTTCAGACTTGGCTGTTTTTTTTAGTTCCCATTGATTGCCATTTGCTAACCAACGGTCTGGTACTTCTACTTGACGTCCATCAATAATTTTTTGTTCAAACAAACCATATCGATATCTTAAGCCCATCCCAATAGCAGGAATGTTTAAAAATGATAATGAATCCATAAAGCACGCAGCTAGCCTTCCGAGACCACCATTTCCTAATCCTGCATCTTTTTCAACAGCTTCAATTTCTTTTAAGTCTATATCTAGCTCTTTTAAACCTTCTGCTACCAAGTCATGAATTCCTAAATTGATTAGATTCATGTCTAACATTTTACCAATTAAAAATTCCATTGAAAAATAATATAATCTTTTCTTATTGTTTTTGCCATTCATCCGAGCATGACTATCGGCCATATATCCTGCAATATTTTTCATGACCAACTTGGCTAATGCTTGATATTGTTCACGTATTGTGCTTTCCTCAATAGATTCTCCAGTTAATTCTTTTACACTTTTAATAAATTCTTCTTTAAACTCATCTTTATCTCTAAACATAATTCACCTACTTTCTAGATTTTTTTCTTTTAATTAAGTAACCTGAAAGACCTGAAACATCTAATGGAATAGAATAATCAAATCCGTGACTTGGAATAGCTTGTGCTGTAATATATCCCAAAAGCGGCTTTTCTTCACCGCCAAAATCCTCACTATTTGTCTGAAGAGCAATGCGATACTTTCCAGGTCGAGGCACACCCAATCTGTGGTTATACATTTGATTTGTAAAGCTAAAAACAACAATGGTTTCATCATCTTCTGAAAAGCGTATATATGAGTAAATACTTCTGTCAGCATCATTAACGTCTAGCCATCTAAATCCATCCCAACTCTTTTCATTATACCATAAAGGTTGATCTTTCATGTAAAATGCATTGAGTTTTTTTATAAATAGCTGATGATTTCTATGATTAGGGTATTCAAGCAGAAACCATTCAAGAGACTCATAATATCTCCATTCAATAAATGGCGCGATTTCATTTCCCATAAAACTCAGTTTTTTCCCTGGCATTGATATTTGATAAAGGGCTAGTACTTTTAAAGTCTTAAATTTCTCTTCATAGCTGCCGGGTATTTTATCTAATAAAGATTTTTTACCATGTACAACTTCATCATGTGATAATGGCAAGATAAAATTTTCACTAAAAGCATAATGCATTGCAAAAGTGATCAGGTTATGATGATGAAATCTTTCAAAAGTATGATGCTCAATATATTTTAATGTATCATTCATCCATCCCATATTCCATTTAAAATTAAAACCTAATCCTCCCCTGTCAATGGGGTATGTCACTAGTGGCCAATCTGTCGATTCTTCAGCTGCCATAACCGCAAATGGATATCTTTCAAAAACTGCCTTGTTTAACGCTTTTAAAAAGTCAATACCTTCTAAATCTTCGTATCCTCCATTTTGATTCCTATAAATCGGCTGATCCATTCCAAAGTTTAGTTGAAGGATAGAAGTCACACCATCTACGCGGATACCATCTACACGATATTTATCAAAGTAAAAAAGTGCATTAGATATTAAAAAATTTCGAACTTGGGGTCGTCCAAAATCGAATTTTATGGTTCCCCAATTAGGGTGATCAATCTTGCCATACAAGGGAGTACCATCAAAGTTAAGTAGTCCTTGCTCATCTCTACAGAAGTGTCCCGGGACCCAGTCCAAAATAACGCCTATACCATTTTGATGGCAGCAGTCAATAAAGTACATCATGTCACTGGGTGTTCCATAACGACTAGATACTGCAAAATAGCCTGTAGTTTGATAGCCCCAAGAACCATCAAAAGGATGTTCCATAATTGGCATTAGTTCTACAAAATTATAATTCATCTCTTTTAGATAAGGTATTAATTGTTCCACTAAGTCTTTATAATTTAAATATGATCCATCTTCATTTCTTCTCCAAGAACCCAGATGAATCTCATAAATATTCATAGGTTCTTGATAGATGTTTTTTGATTTTCTCTGTTTCATCCAATGATTATTGCTCCACTCATATTCTGATAAATCAACCACTACAGAAGAAGTTCCAGGAAGTTTTTCACAGAAATAACCATAGGGATCTGCCTTGTATACCGATCCTCCATGATGATCAAATATCTTATATTTATAACTTTCACCAGCGCTAATGCCTGCAAAAAAGCAATGCCATATACCCGTATCTTCTTCAAAAATCATGGGATTAGCGTGTTCGTTCCAATAATTAAAAGAACCCACCAACGAGACCGCTTTAGCATGAGGTGCCCAAAGGGCAAATTCCACACCTTTTTTTCCATTTCGTTCTCTTATGTGAGCTCCTAAACACTCATACCCTTTATAAAAACCATGTTCTTGATATGCTTGCCATTTTTTCTTTTTCATTAAGTTCCTACCCCTATAGTCTTTTTTATATTATACACTAATTTTTTATCTAAGAACAGGGGACACTCCTTTACTTTAGTTAAAACTAGGACAATAGGGACATTCCTTTACTTTAATTAAATAACTAAAGCAGCCTTGAGTTTTTAGGCTGCTTTAGTTATTTAATATTAAAAATTATTCATCAAAAGCTTCTGAAACTTTCCACTCTTTCCAAACATTACCCACTAAGTCAGGTCCTGGTTTTAATGTTTTTTTGCCAGGTCTCCAACCGGATGGCGTTGCTTCAGCACCCTTTGCTTCCCGAACAAGCTGGAATGCTTGTATTTGTCTTAATGTTTCCGATACATTTCTTCCCACAGGAGGTGTGAGAACTTCAAAACCTTGAACTATTCCATCTGGATCAATTAAGAATCTTCCTCTAGTTTCTACGCCACCTTCTTCGTCATAAATACCATATAATTTACCAATATTTCCACCACCATCTGATAACATAGGGAATGGAATATTTTTTCCAATCATTTTAGATAATTCTTGATCATTCCATACCTTATGTACGAATACACTGTCCACACTCATTGATAAAACTTGAACGCCTAATTTTTTAAATTCATCATTTTTTTCAGCAACTGCTGAGACTTCCGTCGCTCAGACGAATGTGAAATCTCCTGGATAGAAACATAATACAACCCACTGTCCCAAATATTCTGACAAACTAAAATTTGCAAACTTGCCCTCAAAAAATCCCGGGGCGGTGAAATCTGGTGCTGGTTTTCCTACTTTAATCATACTTTCCTCCTTAATAATCTCTGCTACCTGTACAGAATCTTTCTGCACATCTTCCTGATTCTTAACAATTGAAGGTCGTTGACATCCTGCTTTAAACTCTTCTGGCATTATATTACCTCCTGTTATTTAATACGCTTATATTATAACAACTATTTATATAATTTGCAATGAAATGATTGTATATTTGTAATCATTGTTAATTGAGACAAGTTGTGCCCCACTTAAAAAGTGATTATAGCGTATATCGGGGACATTTCTTAAGTTTGCTATTTATTTTAAAATTAACTCCAATTATAGAACAATTGTTCTTTACTTATGGGTTTTTTGGGTTTATACTATAATAGAGGTGAATACTATGCCAAGAGGACCACGAAAAAAATCTCCAACTGCACTATACCATATTATGTCTCGTAGCATTAGTGAGGTAAATCTATTTAAATCAGACCTAGACAAAGATTATTATTTAAAATTGCTGAAGAGATATAAAGAAAAATACCAATGCGAAATTTATGCTTATTGTTTAATGAGTAATCATGTTCATTTATTTATCAATCCTTGTGGTTTTGATATTTCGACATTTATGCTAAGCTTAAATACAGCTTATGTCTGTTATTTCAATAAAAAATACAAGCGACATGGACATCTATTTCAGGGACGTTATGCAAGCAAGATTGTAGTTAATGATTCTTATTGTTTAGCGCTCAGTGCTTATATTCATAATAATGCGAAAGACTTACCAGGAATCCACGGTAATGAAGAAAGTTATCCATATTCTTCTTATGGAATATACACAGGTAAACTGCTAGATCAAAAAAAATTAGTCAACACCCAATTGATCTTAGGTTATTTTTCTAAAAACAAAATTAAAGCCCGAGATCGCTATCGTCTTTTTATGAAATCCATTCATCATTCACCAAAATTAGATGAAGTCGAAGCTGAAATTGCTACTGCATATGGAGAAAACATTTATTATAGCGAAAAGAGAATGATCATTCGATATGAAAGCTTAACTGAACTCATTCATAAAATAGAAAAAATTTTGGATACAAAAGTAGGTATTTTATTACATTTAAGGCAACATGAGGCTTGTAATGTTAGAGCATTCACCACATATGTAATGCGTTCACTTTGTGGTCTAAGCTACAAGGAGATAGGTCATTATATTGGTAATATTTCTTTGTCTGGTGTATGTCATCTTGCGAATAAAGGTTTCCAACTCGTCATGGAAGATAAACGATATCTATTAGCTTTTGAGGCATTGTTGTAATTCAAATCATCAATGTTTCCTCTTGCATTGTGCTAAATTTTAAAAATATGGTGATGAATAAATTCATACGCTCGTATGATTCATTTAGGTATTCATAAGCTATTAAACGATCATAAATCTAAATTATTTGTTTAGGTTTTTTTGTGTTTCTTCTTTGAAAGGATGTGACTATTTTATCCTGTGTACTATTAAGATATCCATTAAAATTTACTGCGAAATTTAATTTTGTTGATGTCTAGTAATGGTTGTTAACGTTTAAACAACAGGATTTATAGACTTTAGCTAACTTTTATAAAACTATACGAGAGAAAAAGAAGAAGTGTCCCCAAGAGTTTTTTGTGGTAAAATAGTTTTATGAACAAAAAGAAGAACTGTCCCCAAGAAGGAGGCTCAAAGATGCGAGTTCGTTTTATGAAACAAAGTGCTATGGAGCATGTGATTATTGCTTTAATGCCAGTTCTCATCATGGCTATTGGAAATTTTGGATGGCGAGTATTATTGATGGCTATTGTCGCTATATTGTCGGGTCTTTTTTCTGAATGGTTGTTTAAAAGAAAAACAAATAAACCATTGACTAAAGCTGTCATCGTTTCAGCATTGCTTTTTGCTTTATCTCTTCCTCCACGGACCCCTTTCTGGGTAGTTGCTGTAGGTATGATTTTTGGTATTGTTTTTGCCCGTGAAGTTTTTGGCGGTTTTGGGCGTAATGTTTTTAACCCAGCAGCCACTGCACGAACATTTGTATATGTTACTTTTGCTAAGTATTTAACAGCTCAATGGACTGCTCCTGCTAATCAGTGGCTTGGCGGATTTACAACTTATCTTACTGAGCCTATTGATGTTCTTGCTGAAGCAACACCCATGCTCATTTTTAGAAGTTCTGGATTTATGACTCCTTATAATCAATTAATACTAGGCAATATTGGTGGGTCTGCTGGAGAAACTTCTGCCTTAATCATTCTGTTATCCGGGGCTTATCTCATTTATAAAAAGGCTGCCAAAATCGAAAGTATGCTTGCTGTGTTTGCAGGTTATTTTGTC
>SKID01000301.1 GCA_007116605.1 Tissierellia bacterium | reverse complement strand
TGTTGGTGCCTGATTGTTTCATGATGCTAATTTCTAAAGTTTCAACCCCATTGAGTTTAGCAATGGTACTCCGTTCTTTATCAACAATATTGACTTGACCAATATCTCTGATGCGTATAGTGCCTCCTCTAGGCAGTAGTATGCGGGTATCCTTGATATCTTCAATATTTTGATAAGAACCTACTGTTCTCACTGTAATGTTGCGATCACCTTGTTGTACACTTCCACCTGGCAAATTAAGATTTTCTGCTGCTAAAGTCTGTGCCACCCTATCTACAGTGAGACCATAACGAAGTAATTGATCTTGTCTTAATTGAATTTGAACTTCTTTTTGAAATCCACCTCTAATATCTACTGAAGCCACACCAGGAATCCTTTCTAATCTGGCTTTAACGATATCTTGGGCGATATTTTGTGTAGTCGATAATTCTCCTTGACTTTCAATGGCTAAGTACATAATAGGAATTGCATTGGGATCAAACTTGAAAACTGTTGGATTCCCTGCATCATCAGGCAAAATACCTCTTATCAAGTCGATTTTTTCTCGCATCTCTAGAGTTGCAAATGACATATCTGTACCAAAATTGAACTGCAAAATAACCAGTGAATTCCCTTCAGATGAAATAGATCGTATAGATTCTATGTTTTCAACTGTTGCTAATACACCTTCTAAAGGTCTCGTTAACATATTTTCGATCTCTTCTGGACCTACTCCTGTATAGGCTGTTGAAACCACTGCAATTGGGTACTCAATGGAAGGAAGCAAGTCTATTGGGATGCTCACAAAGGAAATGGCTCCCATCAGAATAATAATTAAAACAAGCATCAATATTGCTATGGGTCTACGAACTGCTAATTTTGCCAACATTCTACCTGCCTCCTGTAACCCGAACTAGGCTTCCTGAGCTCACATAGTTTTGACCTACTATAATAACCCATTCATCTTCGGATAATCCATGAGTAATTTCAACTCTAGTACCAATATCTAAGCCTGTCTCTACCTTTCTCTCTATGGCTATCCCTTCTTGTTCTACAAAAACAATTCTTTCATCTCCTCGACGCAATACAGATGATCCTGGTACAGAAATGACATCCTCTTTTATATCTGTCTTTAATTCCACTCTTGCAGACATGCCTATTTTTAAATCTCCATTATTTTCTATCGCAATTTCTACAGGAAACAAATTGCTATTGGGATCAACCGTCCTTTGAATGTGAGTGATTTTTGCTTCGCTGTCAAAAAATAACTCTCCCACTCTTACAGTAGCATTTTGACCGATTGCAATGGATGAAATCAGACTTTCAGGCACTCCCATATTGATGACTAGTTGTTGATCATCCATTAAAATTAAAGCTGCTTGGCTATTTAATGCAATTTGACCCTCACGAATATTCATCTGAATAATACGTCCAGACATAGGTGATTGAATATAAGTATTGTCTAGTAAGTCTCTTACTTGACGATAAGCTAACTCTGCTTGTGCCACCGTTTTTGATAAGGCTTCTAAAGGTTTTTCTGACGCAGCTAATTCAGACTGCAAATATTGTGCTCTAGAAACAATCCCTTCTTCGTACAATGCTTTGACTCTCTGAAAAGCTTCTTGGGCGCTTCTTATCTGTTCTTCAGTCATTCTAAAGTTGGCTTGAGCAGCTTCATAAGCTAATCTAGCCTGGTCTATTTGCTGTTGTATTTGCTTGTCATCTAAGCGAAATAAAACTTGATTTTTTTCAACCCATTCACCCTCTTCAGCAAAAATCTCTTTGACTTCTGCTACTATAGGCGAAATCACAAAAGCCTCATTATTCGAAATCACACGACCATTCAATTGGTGTGTTACAAATAAATCTTGCCTAATCACTTGTTCAACAATCACAGCAATAAAGTTGTCCTCTATTTCAACTTCTGTTGTCTCTTGCTGGCAACTAGCTAATATCAATACGCTAGCCATTCCTATAATCAAAATTAATTTCTTCAAGCTGTAGCCTCCATATTCCGACCGACTAGTCGGTTTTGTCTTATGCTGTTTTTATGATAACGTTTAAAGCTTAAAAATTACTTTATTCCTTAGAAGTTTAATGTTTTTATTGAAATTTATTGAATTGATGATAAAATAGTACTAGATACAGAAAAAGGAGGAATTAATTGAATGGAAAACTTAATGAAATGTTCAGTATGTGGTTATGTATGTGAAGAAAGTAAACTAGGGGAAAAGTGCCCTAAGTGTGGTGCTGCAAAAGAAAAATTTGAAGTTTTAAGTGAAGAAGCGGCTGCTAAAATCGTCAATTCTGATAGAACTAATGATATTCATATGGATATTATCAATCTTTGTATGGCTATAGATGAATTAGCTGCAGAGGGAGAAGAATTAGATCTTGATCCTCCATGTGTAGATGTCTTCAAAAAGGCTCAAGATATGGCATGGCAGTTAAAGCAAATGTGTAAAGCTGAATTAGCTGGACATATGGGTAAAGGTAAATGGTAAACTAATCAATCTTAAAAAACCTTGTGTGCTTGACTTTAGTCAATACCACAAGGTTTTTTTATTTAATCACTATTAGTACTAATCCGCTGGATACAAGCTTATAATGTTTAGACGGAATAGCTCACTCCCACTGAAACTTAGAAATTTTTAGATGATTAACTAATGCTTTAATATATGTGTTTTATGGGATGTTAACTCTTTATCTAAGAAATAACCCATTATAGTACGAATGAGTACAATGCCACCAAGAAGAATTAAGTCTTCATAACTTCTATTGGATATAGACTCGATGACATCTGCTACAATTAATATCTCCAAACCCAATAGTATGTATGATCCTAAATTGACACGTAAATCCTCTCTTTCGTTGTAGCAAAGCAATCTTTTTTTCCCACGATGTGTTTCTGAATAAATGAGTTTTGCGACTGCTAATATAACACCATAAACCATAATGGCTAAAGCTGTCATAGCAACAATCACAGATAAATTATGCAATAAGCCATGGGGATAATCTAACATTTGAATCTTAAACCTTTATAATCCCATCCATTCTACAATCACCATGATGAGGGCCAAAACACCAGCAAAGGGTAAAGTATATTTGAAGGGATTCCCTTTCATAGAGTCAAAGAGGGATTTGCCACTAAATCGATCTTCGCTGATTATTTTTTTGTCCTTGAGGGTTCCATAGATAGCAGCATAGATACCTGAACCAATAATAATCCCTATCATGCCACCAATGAGCCCATCTAAGTAACCATTACCAACGGCACCCGCTATCGTTCCCGGACAATAACCTAGTGTAGCAAATCCTACGCCAAAAATCAATCCCCCTATCACAGCATTTTTAATAGAGCCTGGCTTAACATGGAGTTTAACGATTCCTTTAGGGTAAAGATAACTCACGCCTAACATGGTCACAATCACCGCAGAAAGCATGATTTTTAAAACTGTAAAATCTGTTAAGCGAAGTTGTGCTAAAATAACGTCATATTTTGTCACGCCACCTTTTTGGAGCAAAAACCCAAATACAATGCCCATCATGAGGCCTATCAAAAGTTGCATATTTTTATTTTGATGTAATTTTTCCATCAAAGCCTCCTATATCCCATAAATTAGAAATGCTGTGACAATACCGCCAATGAAAAAAGCCATTGCTGCCACCCAACTAATAATCGACATTTGACTTGTTCCACTAATGCCATGACCACTAGTACAGCCACCTGCCCATCTAGATCCAATTCCTAGTACAATCCCACCAAACATAGCCACAATGAATCGAACAAAAAAGCTGTCTGAAATCTCATTGGCCCACATGGGTGGTACAAGGACTAATCCAAAGTCTCCCGATAGCAAAGATGATATAAATGCTCCTAGTATTATGCCTAAAACTAGCATAAAACCCCAGTCTATGTTTGGTACATTACTGCTATAAAAAGGATTATTTTTAACATATTCTGGATCTATCCATTTGCGAATCATGCCACTCACATTGACATATGTGGTCGAAGCACCTAATACTTTATTAGACAATATCAAGGCAATAATGTTGAGTAAGCCAATACCAATGCCTACCGCATAAGGTGACCATTGATACGCAGAAAACACATTCATAAGACCTCCTATTTATTTTTGTATGCTAGGTATCCCTGCATACCTCCGGCAAGATTCATCACTTTATTGAATCCTTTTTGTTTTAAAATACTGATTCCCATATTTGATCTGACTCCTGAGTTACAGAGCACAATAATTTCTTTCTCTAAGTCTAACTCATTATACCTTTGTCTTAATTCTGGAGCTGGTAAATTTAAAGCTCCTGGAATATGTTCAGCTTCATATGCTAATTTATCTCGTCCATCAATGACAGTTATTTGGTCTCTATCATCAATTTCTTCAAAATCTTTAGGGCTGATTTGTTGAATATGATCCACAGGCAAACCCGCTGCAGCCCAACTATGGAGTCCTCCATTTAGCCACCCTACTGTGTTGTCCATCCCTACTCTTTGAAACCATAATACCGCCTCTTTAACAGCAGCTTCTGATTCGGCAACCATTAAGATTTTTTTGTCTGGAGGCAGAATCCATCCTGCAAAAGTAGGCAGATTGCCAGTAGCATCTAGTGAATACGCATTTGGAATATGCAATCCTCCAAAGGCATGATAGCTCCTTACATCTACTACAATATAATCATCTTGAACACACTGTTGATAAAATTCTTGCGGTGATAACATGGATGGTTCTGGTAACTCATATAATGGTTTTGGTCCATCAGCATTAATTTGACTACTTCTAGCAAAGTGATCGGGTGCTTCTGGCATATCTTCTGTCAAGGCTTTTACAAACTCTTCGATATCTTTAATTTGCAAAGATGGATTGAATTTTCTTTCATATCCAATAGTACTCGTATATTTAGCACCCATTGATTTCCCACACAATGAACCGGCTCCATGGGCTGGGTAAACTTCACAAGAATCGGGCAGAGTTAATATCTTGTTAAACAAACTATCGTATAGCTTCCTTGCTAACTCATCTGCTCTATTAGGAAACAAGTCTGGTCTTCCCACATCCCCTACAAACAAAGTATCTCCCACAAATATACCTCTTGGTTCATCTCCACTTTTGCTATCTGTCACCACATAGCTAATATGTTCAGGAGTATGTCCCGGTGTATCTAATACTTTAATGATTAAGTCTTCTAGTTGAAACTCATCCCCTTCTTTTACTGAAACACAATCAAAGCTCATCTCAACAGATCCTGGCATATAAATAGTTGCACCTGTTCTTTTAGATAGCTCTAAATGTCCTGATACAAAATCAGCATGTAAATGTGTCTCTAAAATATGTGTGATTTTTAATCCTAGTTTTTTCGCCTCATCAATATAAAGATCCACATCACGACTAGGGTCCACAATGGCGCAATGTTTCTCGCCTGCGAGTAAATACGAACTGTGTGCAATTTTTTCAACATAATAGTGTTTTAATAACATGTTATTCCTCCCTTTTCATTAAATGTAAATTATATAAACCATCATTGTTGCCACTATTAAAAAAATCAAAGACATGCCCCCGCCCACTTTCAGGTAATCCCCATTTTTATAACCACCTGGTGTCATTAAAAATGCATTGACTTGATGAGTCGGTAGCACAAAAGAATTTGATGCGCAAATCGCTACTAATAAAGCTAATCCTCTGGGATTCATGCCAAAGCTCTCTCCTAAGATTAACACTAATGGCACTAATAAGACTGTTGCAGCAACATTTGACATAAATAATGAAAACAATGTAGTGAGTAGTCCAATCACTAACAATATCGTGATGTCGTTAACGCCAGTCACTAAGTGAATCATTATGTCAGCTGTCATTCTTGCTGCACCTGTTCTTTCAAAAGCGATTCCTAATGGAATTAAGCCTGCAAGTAAAAATACGGTACTCCAATCGACAGCACGATAGATTTCATCTTTAGGAATAATGCCAAATAAAATCATTAACATGGCCCCCGTAAAAAAACTTAATGATAATCGAAATCCTAATAAAATAAGTATAATCGATAATACCAAGCAAAATATTGCTTGCTTGCCTTTATTAATGCTTTCCTTTTCCGTAATATCAGACATGTCAGTTACAACGATTAAATCCTTAGATTGCTTTAATTTCTTAATGTCTTCCCATCTTCCAAACACAATCATTTCTTGTCCTGTTTCCATAGGATTCTTGTAAAAATCGATCACTTGTCCATCTTGATTAATATGAAGTATAGGCTCTACACTGAAGTTTTTTCTTACCGCAATATCACATAAACTTTTCCCTTTAAACTCAGATTTTGGTGGTACAATGATTTCTGCAAACCCAGCAAAATTTTCATCTTTTATTCTACTAAATGCTTCTAAGTCTTTTTTTAGTATCAATTGATAATGTTGGCAGCATGCAATAACTGTTTTTTCTTTTCCTAGGATAGCTAATGTCTGTCCAGACTGAAATCTTGTTTTTCTCCAAGGTGCATACGTGATGCTCTGGTCTTCTTTTAAAGCCAAAATATTAATTTGATAAGTACTCCACAAGTCGACATCTTCAATGGTTTTACCTACCCATGGGCTTTCCTTAGATATTTCTAGTTCAAAAATACTCTCTGTGATATTGTAAATATTCTTTAAGTTTTGTTGATGCCCTGTCTCATTTTCTTTTTTCTTATCAGGTAATAAGCGACCACCTAGAAAATAAAAATAGGCAATACCAAAAAATAAAAGTGACGCTCCAATTGGCGTCACACTAAATAAGTTGAATCTCTCATATCCCCCTTGTACGACTAAATCATTTAATACAATCAGAGGTCCAGAAGCAACCATGGTCAATGTTCCGCCTAAAATTGCAGCGAATCCCATAGGCATTAGCATTCTTGAAGATGGTATTTGTGTTTTTTGCTCAATCTTTCTTATAGCAGGCAAAAACAAAGCTGCTGCGCCAATGTTCTGCATAAATGATGAGATAACACCTACTGTGGAACAAATAACGATTAGCAATGTTTTTTCGCTTTTTCCAGCGACTGTGACTATTTTTTTGGATACATATCCCATAATGCCTGATCGGTCAATCCCATATCCTAGCATCATAACTCCAATCACTGATATAACAGCGTTGCTTGAAAAGCCAGAAAAGGCTTCTGCTACACTAATAACTCCTGTCCAAGGCAATAATAGCATCACAATCATCGCTACCAAATCTGGTCGCAATAAGTCTGTTATAAACAAAATAATCGCTAGCAGTAAAATACTGTAAGTTATTCCAATTTGTAGAGTCATATCCCTCTCTTATTTAATTGATTTTTGCTTTTTTAGTTATTGTTTTACAATTGTAGTTTATCACAAATAAGCTATTTTGCCAACTTGAACCTTTTTTTAACGATGATAGCAGCGCTACACTTTTTGTTTTTTTTGGAAAAAAAACATGCCCCCTAAGGAACATGTTAATCTACACGCCACTCTATAGCAAAAGCACCCGAGTGTTGATTTGCAATTACTTCAATTCTATAAGTACCTCCCTGAGACACTTCATAAATCAAATTATCTTCTATAAGGATTTTCTCGTCTGAGTTTAAGCGGACAAAATACGCCGACAACTCACCTCTCATGGTTCCTACAGCAAATCCAAAGGTAATACGGTTACCTTCTTCTAAATCTAGTCTTTTGTTGTATTGACCATCGAATAATTGATAGTCCCCTTGCAGCAAACCATCTTTGTCATATATTTTACCATTTTGAATTTGATGACTTCTCCTTACACATCCTACAGAAAAAACCATAAGAATGACTAATGTCAATACTATCCATCTTTTAAAATGTTTCATAAAATCTCCTAAATTTTCCATCTATTCGTCATATTTGTGTTAGTCCAAGAAATAGTATACCATATGA
>SKID01000258.1 GCA_007116605.1 Tissierellia bacterium | reverse complement strand
GAGAATTAGAACATGCAGCAGCTATTTTGCATCCTAAATTAGGAAAACCATTCAGAGAAGCCATTGTGAGAGGTTTAGCATTGATTCCTTCAAATAAAAAAATAGGGGGCCTAGGAACGGCTTTAGATATTGGTCTTTGCCATAAAGATGCGGCTTTTATCAGAACTCATTTTGATTCAATGGAAGTAAGAGTCCAAGATGCGCCTAAAGCAGACGAAATTGTTTTAGGATTAGTGTTTACAAATTGTGGACGTCCTCATCCAAGAGTAGGTGGTTTGACCATCGATCAAGCAAAGTTTGAAGATGGCTTAAGATAACTTAAAAAGCATTTCACATCTGAAAGTAAGCCTTTCAGATGTGAAACGCAAAATAGGTTGAAAACCTTTGCCTAAAGCAGTCCCTTAGAGGTATTTGCAAATTTGAAATGATTTTTCAGGAAGTAAGCTGTTATTATTGACATTAGCCTTTAGAATTAAAAGAAGGTATGAATAAATCAATCAAAAATCAATAAAATAACGAGTGAAATTGTGATTAAATTAACAAATAATTGTTATTTAAGCAAAAATACGTGAAAATACAAACGATTGGCATCAAAATTGCATATGTAAAATAGAGAAGATATCAGGAGGTGGCTCTATTGGAATTTAATTATTATTGTCCGAATAACTTAGATCAGTTGTTTGAAGATATGAAACAAGACGATCAATATGCGCTGATTGCAGGCGGAACAGATTTGATGGTTAAAATGAAGCGAAAACTATGTCAACCAAAGAATGTCATTGACTTAAAAAATTTACAGGAATTAAAAGGGATTGAAGCATTAGATGGACAAATTCGTATCGGTGCCATGGCAACCCATACCGAACTTGAAAATTCTTCTTTGATTCAGGATAAGGCAGATATTGTGTCTGAGGCTGCACGATATGTAGGTTCAACACAGATTAGAAACATTGCTACTGTAGGTGGTAACATCGGTAATGCATCACCTGCAGCAGACACAGTTCCCCCCCTATTGGTACTCAATGGACAAGCCATACTCTGTTCAGAAGAAGGCAATGAACAAGTCCCATTAGTGGATCTTTTTGCAGGGCCTGGAAAACTTAACTTAAAAAAAGGTCAGATTATTCAAAGTATTTTGATTGATTGTGTAAAGGAAAATGAAGGAACTGCTTTTATGAAGTTTGGAAAAAGAAAAGCTTTAGCTATTTCTGTAATCAATGGTGCAGTATGGATTAAGTTAGATGGTAACAAAATTGTTCAGGCAAGGATTGCTTTCGGTTCTATGGCAGCAACGCCAATAAGAATGAAAGAAGTAGAAGGATTTTTAGTGGGTCAAGAAGTCAGCGATGCCGTCTTTGAAAAAGCCGCACAATTAGCAATGGATCAGTTAAAGCCTATAGACGACATTCGTTCTTCAGCAGAATATCGAAAAAATATTGCAGGGACGATTATTAAAAAAGGGTTTGCAGTGGCGGCTAATAAAGCAAGAGGTGTGTAAAATGAAAACAATCATAAATTTTATTTTAAATAACCAATCTGTCTCAGCAGAAGTAGATGGGGATGAATTATTAGTAGATTTGTTAAGAGAAACTTTTAACTTAACAGGAACTAAAATTGGCTGTGGTGAAGGGGAATGCGGTGCCTGTACGGTCATTATGGATGGCAAAACAGTTAATTCTTGTATGATACTAGCTGCATCTGTGGCAGGAAGATCTATTTTAACCATTGAAGGGTTGGCAAAAGAAGGTGAACTTTCACCAATGCAAGAGAGTTTCATTGAGCATGGTGCTGTTCAGTGTGGTTTTTGTACTCCTGGAATGGTATTGTCAGCGGAAGCTTTAGTTCAAGAAAATCCTAACCCTACAAAAGAAGAGATTAAAAAAGCCATAGAAGGCAATTTATGTAGATGTACTGGATACAAGAAAATCATTGAAGCTATAGAAGCTTCTGTTAAGAAATAAGGGGAGGTGAAAGCATGAGTCAAAATGTCAAAACATTGACAGAAACAAAAAAAGTGATTGGTAAAACCGTATTAAAAAATGATGTCATGAATAAAGTGATTGGAAAATCCAAGTATGCTGCAGACATGAAACTGGATGATATGTTGGTCGTTGGAGTCAAGAGAAGTCATGTAGCTAGCGCAAAAGTGAACGCTATTCACATTGAAGATGCTCAAAAATTGCCAGGTGTTGTAGCGGTGTTAACTTATAAAGATATTCCTGGACGAAATGGTGTGGGTATTATCACCAAAGAAGAACCTGTTTTGATTTCTGATAAAATTAGACGAGTAGGGGACGCTTTAGCAGTGGTAGTAGCCATCAACAAAAAAGTGGTTGAAAAAGCCATTGAATTGATTCAAGTTGACTACGAAGAAACACCCGGAGTATTTACGATAGAAGATGCATTGAGAGAAGATTCTCCTAAAGTTCATGGTGATACGAATGTTTTAGCAAAGAGATTTTTAAACAGAGGAGATGTAGATAGTGCATTCGCAAAGTGTGAAGTGATTGTAGAAAATAGCTTCCATGTGCCACAAGTTAGCCATGCTTTTATAGAACCTGAGGCAACTATAGCGACTTATGAAGATGGCATTGTTACTTTTTGGAGCTCTACCCAAAACCCTCACTTTGATAGAGGTGAAGTGGCTAGCATGCTCAATATAGGTCAAAATAGAGTGCGAAGCATCCAGGCTGTTACTGGAGGTGGCTTTGGCGGCAAGTTAGATATTTCTACTCAGTGTCATGCCGCGTTAGCTGCATACCATGTTAAAAGACCGGTTAAAATTGTGCATACACGTGAAGAATCCATGACTATTTCTTCAAAAAGACATGAAATGTTCTTAAAATACAAGACAGGCGCAGATAAGAATGGTAAACTATTGGCTATGGAAGCAGAAATGCTCATGGACACAGGATGTTATGGTTCCTATGGTTTGGCAGTTATCACCCGATCAGTGGTTCATGCTAGTGGTCCTTATGAAATCCCGAATATTCGTGTTAAAGCGACAATGGTCTATACAAATAATCCAATGGCAGGTGCTATGAGAGGATTTGGAGTTCCTCAAGTGGCAGTAGGTCACGAAACTCAGATGGATCAATTAGCAGAAAAACTGGGCATTGACCCTGTTGAATTTAGAATGATGAATTGCTATCAAGTGGGTTCTGTTACAGGTACTGGACAAAAATTAATGGACAGTGTGGGTATCTATGAGACCTTAGAAAAATCACTTGATAAAGCAAAAGAAGTCATGGACTAAGAAAGGAGGGTCAAATATGTTAGTTAAAGGAAAAGGCGTAGGATGCATGTGGTATGGCATTGGCAATACTGGTTTACCAAACCCAGCATCAGCATTTGTAGAAGTTCATTCAGATGGCACAGCTACTTTATTAGCAGGATGTGCAGAAATAGGACAAGGATCGGATACCGTTTTAGCTCAAATAACAGCTGAAACATTAGGTATCACTTATGATAAAGTAAATGTTATCTCAGGAGACACAGGAGTTACACCAGAAGGAGGCGCTACTTCAGCAAGTAGGCAGACTTATATTTCTGGAAATGCAGCATATTTTGCAGCATTAGAAGCTAAAGAAAACATCGTTTCTGTTGCTAGTGAAATATTAGATTGTCATGAAGATGAAGTGATATTATCAGAAAATATGGCGTATAATATCAATGATTCAGCAAATAAAATTAGTTATCCGGAGGTGATGTTAGGACTAAAAAACAAAGGATTGTTGGCTTTAGGAAAAGGACAGTTTAATCCCAATGCCTCTGCTTTGGGAGAAAATATGCAAGGTATTCCTTATGCTACATATGCTTTTGCAACCCATATTGCAGAAGTAACAGTAAACACGGATACAGGTGAAGTAACTGTAAATAAAATTGTAGCAGCTCATGATGTAGGGACAGCCATTAATCATCAAAACGTTGAAGCACAAATTGAAGGTGGTACTCTTATGGGATATGGGTATGCCCTAACTGAGGAAGTCAAAGTAAAAGAAGGTCATGTAGAAAACCCAGATTTTAACAATTACATTATTGCCACAGCCCAAGATATGCCTGATATTTATCCAATTATTGTTGAAGCTTATTCTGAAGAAGGACCTTATGGTGCAAAAGGAGTAGGAGAACCCGCTTTAATACCAGCGGCTCCAGCCATTTTAAATGCAGTGTATGATGCGATAGGGATTCGTTTTTACGAATTACCATTAACAGCAGAAAAAGTTTTGGCAGCTATTGGCGCAAAACAAGGAAAATAGTTATTATTATAATTTATTGGAGGAAATGAATGAGTAAAAATGAAGATGTAAAAAAAGAGAGCTTTCTGAAAAGGAAAAATATTGAAATTTCAGTTCAACGTTACCTAATTGACACATTAAGTTTTATGGCATTAGGTTTATTTGGTACATTAATTATTGGTAGTATTTTAAATGTTATTGGTGGACGATTAGGGATTCCATTCCTTTCCGAAACAGTTTGGCCATTAGCAGCTTCTATGACCGGACCTGGTATTGCTGTAGCAGTAGCATACGGGCTTAAAGCACCACCACTAGTTATGTTTTCATCAACCATTACAGGTGCAGCAGGAAATGCTTTAGGCGGACCTGTTGGTGCATTAATTGCAGGTTTAGTAGGAGCAGAGTTAGGTAAAATCGTATCTAAAGAAACTAAAGTAGATATTATTGTTACACCAGCAGTGACCATCATATCAGGTGTTTTAGTAGGTACTTTAGTAGGACCTGGAATAGGCGCTTTTATGACTGGATTTGGAAATATTATCAATGCTGCTACAGAGTTACAGCCATTACCAATGGGTATTCTTGTATCTGTCTTAATGGGTATGGCATTAACAATGCCTATTAGTAGTGCAGCCATAGCTATCATGTTGGGGCTTTCAGGATTAGCAGCTGGGGCATCTGTTGCTGGTTGTGCGGCTAACATGGTGGTCTTCGCAGTTATTAGTTATGAAGTGAATGGATTTGGTGGACTATTGTCTCAAGGTTTAGGAACATCTATGCTTCAAGTGCCAAATATTGTTAAAAACTGGAAAATATGGATACCAGCTATTGTCACATCTGCTATTACAGGGCCTATCTCTACTGTTGTGTTTAAAATGGAAAACACACCAATTGGTGCTGGTATGGGAACTTCTGGATTAGTTGGTCAATTTGGAGCGATTGATGCGATGACAGCTTCAGGAAATGATGGTGGAATGATGTATTTCTCAATTTTATTAGTCCACTTTATCTTACCAACAATCATTGGATTAGTTGTTTATCAACTGATGAAAAAAGCGAATATGATTAAACCAGAAGACTTAAAATTAGATATATAAAAAGTTAGATTTTAGATATCACACACCTCAATCTATTTCAGGCATAGATGGTGGTAATAAGTGTTGTTTGACATAATGATTGTAAATACTAAATATTGGGGTGAAAACCCCAATATTTTTATATCAAAATTGCTTAAAAGATCAGCAGGATTGTAATCTTTCATGAACAACTTATGATTGTAAAAATAAAAATCAGGTGTTATAATATTAAATTGATTGAAAGGAAATACAAGGATGAAAATACAAAGAGTAAGAGAGAGAGTTGTCGTCAGAAGTGGCGGTGATATTGCTACAGGGACCATATTTAGATTACATCAATGTGGCTACCGTGTATTAGTACTAGAAACATCAAATCCCACAGCCATTAGAAGAACGGTGTCCTTTTCCCAAGCTATTTTTGATGGTGAAATGGAGATTGAAGATGTTGTTGCTGTTCGTTGTGAGTCTTTAGAGGATGCACAACACATCATTGAGCAAAATAAAATACCCGTGATGGTGGACTCAGAGGGAAAATGTATTCCTCAGTATAAACCTAAATTAGTGGTAGATGGTATTTTAGCAAAGAAGAACCTCGGAACATCGAAAGACATGGCACCTATAGTCGTAGGTTTAGGACCTGGTTTTTATGCCGGAAAAGATGTTCATGCTGTCATAGAGACCCATAGAGGCCATGAGTTAGGAAGAGTGATTTATGAAGGACCAGCATTACCAAACACAGGAATACCCGGTGTCATCGGTGGCAGGGAGTCAGAAAGAGTCAACTATTCACCTGCTGATGGTAAAATCATTGTGTATAAAGACATTGAATCCTTAGTCAAAGAAGGAGAAGTCATTGCTTCAGTGGAAGGAAAACCTGTTGTGGCTCAAATTGATGGGATGGTCAGGGGTATGATCCAACATGGCACCACCGTTTTTAAGGGGATGAAAATAGCAGACGTTGATCCAAGGGGGGAAAAAGTCAACTGCAAAACCATATCAGATAAAGCCAGATCTATCGCAGGCGGGGTATTAGAAGCTTTTCTGCATTTAGATTTGAAAATAAAATAATAAACAAAGGAGTCAGAGTATGTGTGAGGGATGCAGCCATGAGGCTATGAACAATAATGAAGGAATTGATCTGCATTTAATGGATCCAATAATTGAAAAGTATGGTGAAGCCAAAGGGAGTCTTATTAATATGTTGCAAGACACCCAAGATCTCTATGGCTACTTACCGCAAAGTGCGATGGCTTATTTGGCAGATAAAACCAGCAACAAAAAAGCGACGATTTATGGCGTAGCTACATTTTATACCCAATTTCGTTTAAATCCTATTGGCAAGTATCTCGTTTTACAATGTCAAGGAACAGCATGCCATGTCAATGGTTCAAAAGAAGTTTCACAAGCCATTTGCAATCACCTAGGTATTCAACCAGGAGAAACAACAGAGGATTTATTGTTTACGGTAGAAGATGTGGCTTGTTTAGGATGTTGTAGCTTAGCACCTGTGATTATGATTAATGGGGAAGCCTATGGTAATTTAGACACAAAAAAAGCAGTCAACATCATTAAAGAGCTACAAAAAAAAGAAGCAGAGGTGGGGAACAATGAAAATTAAAGTGGGATTAGGAAGCTGTGGTATCGCTGCAGGCGGGAAAAAAGTACTAGAATGGCTTGAGCATGAAGCTTTAGAATCCAATACCCCCATAGAAATAGAAGCAACAGGTTGTATTGGAATGTGTTTTTATGAGCCTATTATTGATGTGATGGATGGGGATACTGTCTTTTCTTATGGCTATGTGGATGTGGATAAAGCAAGGGAAATATTAACCAGTCACTTAGAACAAGGTAAAGCAAAAGAAGAATATTTACTTTATACCAATGAAAAGCCAGCTGGATATGTTCAGAAACAAGTTAAAATTGCTTTAGAAAATTGTGGCATTATTAATCCAGAAGATATCAATGATTATATCCAAAGGGGAGGCTATAAGGCCCTTGAAAAAGCATTACTAGAAATGACACCCACTACAGTGATCGAAGAAATAAAAGAGTCAGGATTAAGAGGTAGAGGTGGTGCAGGATTTCCTACATGGTTTAAGTGGCAAGCAGCCCTTAATGAAAAAAGTCAACCTAAATATATGGTTTGTAATGCGGATGAAGGAGATCCAGGAGCTTTCATGGATCGAAGCATCCTAGAAGGAGACCCTCACCGAATTATTGAAGGAATGATGATTGGAGGCTATGCTATAGGAGCAGCCCAAGGCATTATTTATTGTCGTGCCGAGTATCCCTTGGCCATAGAGCGATTAGAAAAAGCAATAAACCAAGCAAAAGAACGAAACTTATTAGGTCAAAATATTTTAGGAACAGATTTTGGTTTTGAGTTAAGAATAAAAAAAGGTGCAGGTGCCTTTGTTTGTGGAGAAGAAACAGCTCTCATTGAGTCCCTAGAAGGTAAAAGAGGGATGCCAAGGCTAAAACCGCCCTTTCCTGCTCAATCAGGATATTGGAGACAGCCGACAAATATCAACAATGTAGAAACACTAGCTAATGTGCCATGGATTATAAGCAAAGGAGCCAGTGCATTTGCCTCTGTAGGAACGCAAAAAAG
>SKID01000366.1 GCA_007116605.1 Tissierellia bacterium | reverse complement strand
GACTCTTGGTTCAGATGTTGTGTAAACAGCAGCTGACCTTAGAGACCGTTATCCAGGGACTCTACAGGGCTATTCCCCCACTTGAACAAGTAGAATCTAGCCCTGTGAGTCATCGGAGATACGTGTTTTATCCTTTAGTTAGCTTAAGCGAGGAAGCAAAGGATCACATAATAAGCGACTTATAGAAGCAACGAGAACCTGTTTTATCCTAGTAAAAAAACCCCTTAAGGTGTCAAATGTGAAACTACGAGGGAAACATATTGATTTATGAAAACAAATGGGTAGGGCTACCTTAAAAATCTTCTGGTTTAGCTTCGAAAACAATGGTCAATGTGATTTCCTCACCATTTCTAATGATTGTCAACTCAGCTTCGTCATTAGGTTTGAATTTAAACAAATGTCTTTGAATATCTCCCATATCGACAATCTTTGTGTTGTTAATGCTTTGGATCACATCACCTGTTTGCAGACCTGCTTTTGCTGCTGGTGAACCCGTCACTGTTTCCACAACTACCACACCATAATCAGCAGACAAGGACACGTTGAGTTGTCGTTCATAAACGGCCAAAGTCACACCTCGAATACCCATGTATACATCTGTAATACTGCCTTCAGCAATCATCTCTTCCACTAGGCTTCTGGCAATATTAATAGGTATAGAAAAACCTAATCCTTCTGCTGAAATAATTTTGGCTGTATTAATCCCTATGACTTGACCTCTTGCGTTTAGCAAAGGGCCACCACTATTTCCAGGATTAATGGATGCATTTGTTTGAATCAAAGGCTTCATCACGGTATATCTGTCAATATTAATCGATCTATTTAATCCACTAATTATCCCATTGGTAACCGTTCGATCTAATTGCAAACTAAGAGGATTTCCAATCGCTACTACAGGCTCTCCAATGATTAGCGCATCTGAGTCTCCTAGTTCAGCAGCTTGCAACCCTTCTCTTTCAACTTTTACAATGGCTAAATCTAAAGTAGCATTGTTCCATAAAACTTGTCCTTCAATTTCAGTGCCATCTGTTAGTCTCACAATAATGCTATCTGCTCTACCATCAGAGACAACATGAGAGTTTGTTAAAATGAAACCATCAGAACTTACAATAACTCCTGATCCAATGCCCTCAGTAGTTTGTGGTCCAAAGAACGCATTGTTGTAAGTTTCTTTTGTGATAATCCCTACAACAGAATCCATTGCTTTTTGGGCAACTGCTACTGCATAATAGACTTCATCTTGTAATCTAATATTGATAGGAGTTGCCACTAGGGATGTTTCTGATTCAGGCATCTCTAAAAAATTATCTAAATAATAAAAAACGCCAAATACCCCTGTGATTAATCCTAGCAAAGCGCCTAAAAAGCCAGCCAAAAAATAACCTGATTTTTTAGGACGTTTCTTTTTTTTCAATTCTACAAATGTGTTTTCATATTCCATTTCATGATTCATCCTACTACCTCCTAACTTCATGAATGATGTTATTAGTCAGTTGAAAGAGATTGGGTCAAACTAGACTTAAATCTAGAATAACACCATCCGTTTACTTAGACCTGATAAATCACACTCATTTTTTAGGTCCTATATTACAATTGTACGAGGATAAACTTAAAAAAATCTGAATCCACTATATTTCAAGGATGGTACTGGCTCGATCTCGATGGGTCATATGCACTGTTACATTTTGCTCCCAGAGAGATTGATGTTCACTTAATGAATAAGTCACTGTTTTATAAGCTAATTCTGGAAAATTATTTTCTCGACTTAAATGCCCTAAAAAAACATGCTCCCCTCCATTAAGCAAAACTTTTAAAAATTCTGCTGCATTATCATTGGATAGATGGCCCCACTCACTCATAATTCTTTGTTTTAAGCTCCATGGATAAGGTCCCACCTTTAATAACTCTTCATCATGATTAGACTCAATCAAAACAATGTGACATCCTCTCATCTTAGAAACAATATAGTCATTGACACAACCTGTGTCCGTTAATAAACTAATCTTCTTTTTGTCATTAAGAACATTAAACCCCAAAGGTTCTGACGCGTCATGGGAAATATGAAAAGGTTGAATCAATAAATCCTGCAAACAATAATCCTGATCAGCAGCAATGAGCTTGCAGTTTTTTTCTTTAATTTTACCAACCTTTGATTCCATCGCTAGCCATGTTTTCTCAGTAGCATAGACAGGAATATCAAATCTTCTCGATAATACGCCAACTCCTTGAATATGATCAATATGCTCATGGGTCACAAAGATACCATCCAACTGGGATGGCTCTAATCCTAATTTTTTCATTTCATTTTGTACTTTTACACCGCTTAGACCAGCATCTACCAAAATACTCGTATGACCCGAACTTATAAATTGGCAATTACCGTCACTACCACTAAATAACGAACAAAATTTTATCACTTTAACCTCCAAATTCCTCATTTTTTACGAATTTAGAGCGTTGCTTTGTGTTCCTCGTCTTCTACTCTTCTTATTTTTGCTCCTAAGTTCATGAATTTATTTTCAATAAACTCATAACCTCGATCAATATGATAGATATCATTCACCACAGAAACACCCTCAGCCGCCAAACAAGCTACCACTAAGGCCGCTCCTGCTCTTAGATCTGTTGCTTTTACTTCTGCTGCTTTTAGTTTCTCTACACCTTTTATGGAAGCTCTTCTATTATCTACTTTTATTTGTGCACCCATTTTATTTAATTCTTCAATATATCTAAATCGGTTCTCGAAAATACTTTCTATCACAATGCTTTCACCTAAAACAGTTGATAACAAAACCGTCATTGGTTGTTGTAAATCAGTTGGAAATCCTGGATAGGGAAGTGTTTTGATGTTTACAGGCACAAGCTCCTTTTCATAATGCACCCGCAATGAGTCTCCATATTCTTCTATATTCAAACCCATTTCTTTTAGTTTCGCTGTAACTGGCTCCAAGTGCTTGGGGATAATATTGTTAATAATTAAATCTCCTTTTGTAACCGCTGCTGCAATCATGTAGGTGCCTGCTTCTACTTGGTCAGGAATCACACTATAGCTACCACCATGTAATTCTTCAACACCAGTAATTCTAATAACATCCGTCCCTGCTCCTCTAATGTTTGCGCCCATAGCATTTAGGAAATTGGCTGTGTCTACTACATGTGGCTCTTTTGCAGCATTTTCAATAACCGTTTTGCCTTCTGCAAAAACAGCAGCCATCATAATATTAATAGTAGCTCCCACACTGACTACATCTAAGTAAATTTTATTCCCCACTAGTTTTTCTGCATATACACGAATTAAGTCATCCGTGACTTCAAAAATACCACCCAAGGCTTCCAATCCTTTGATATGTTGATCAATGGGTCTTAAACCAATATCACATCCTCCTGGATAAGATATCGTCACATCCTTAAACCGGCCTAAACCTGCGCCTAATAAATAATAAGAAGCCCTTAGCTTTCTAGTTAATCCATTAGGAATGTAACATTTATCTATTTTTGTTGTGTCTGCCTTCATCACACCCTTATCACTCAAAGTGACTTCAGCGCCTAGTTTCGTTAAAATATCTCTATAGACCATCACATCTTGAATCACTGGTAAATTCTCGATAGTACATTCACTACCTGTCAAAATAGTCGCTGGCAATATTGCTAATGCCGCATTTTTGAACCCGCTAATATTTACTTTTCCTCTAAGACGATTACCGCCTTCTATATAAAGTTTTGCCATTTAATCCTTCCTTCTTGTATCACAATCATTGTCTATTCCAAAACTAATCTTATACTATCTACTCTAGAATTTCAACAATTATTCTAGCTCTACTAAATATTTTGTTATCCCACTCTCAAGAAAGACCTTCCATACAGGTTCTAACTGGTCAATCACTACTTCTTCCCACTTAATTAAATTCTCATTCCTATAATAGACGACTTGTATATCCAAAATACGATCATTTTTTATGTCTTCAAACTTCATCAACTTCAACAATGATTCATGAGGACTACTTAAACGCATTTGTGTTTGAGTTTCTCTTATGGATTGAATCCTTTGTATTTCTAATAAAACTAATTGGTCATGTTCAAAGTCCACTCGGATATGATCATTTTCAATAAAAACATCATTCCATCTGCGTCGGAATAAATAACTTTGCCTATCCTGAGATTGGTCCTCAACTTCCATTTGATACTCTGATAAGTCAATCTCTAATTGGCTAAAAAAGTCTTTCATCCACTGACTTCTAGCGGATATCTCTAATGAGATTAATGGATTTTGCCCTCCATAAAATTGGAGTTTTTTCCCAGCCTGAATCACGACCACATTCCCATCGTCATTAGAAAAATATTCCGAATCTACTAATTCTGAAAAATCTGTACCTAATAATATTTCTAACCAAGGATGTTCCTTATCAAAAACCATGTATTCCACTTCTAATAAAGGTAAGACTGGCGCTTGTTCTCCAAACACTTGATCTAAAACGATTTGACGTTGGGATAATGCCTCTTTCGCAACCTCATATGATACTATGAGGTCTGTTTGCTGCCCAACAAAAAAAACACGACTCGCCAAGAATAGATTGATCACAACAAAAGCGCCTATCAGGATTGTTTTTGCTTTACTCCAGTCCATGGGCTACACCTTCTTCTATAATTTGTTCTTCAATAATCGCTCCTGTTATACCATTAAAAATATATTTTCGATCATTCGTTCTAAAGACCCAAACACTTCGAATCAATTGGTCTCTTGACCTTCTTGAAGGATCAAAGTAGGCTAAATACACTTCATTAATACTGCTTAAAATTTTATTTTTGGCTTCATCAAAAGTAAGCAGCTGATGATTAGCGTCCTCGAGATACAAATCCGTCATAAAATCAATATTGTAATCTAATATCAGTTGCGGGGACAATACATGAGCAGTTTGCATTTCTTGTTCTATGTTTTCATCAAATACACGGATAAACCTTTGATAATAAACGACCCGACCATCAAGGACTTCTATCTGCATAGCTTTCTCCTCTCTAACCTGGCTAAATACGATGGGAAGGTCAAGGAACTGATAGGAAAAAATAAATCGATAACCATATTTTCCATCTTGTAATATCGACTCTACTCGACTTAGATATCCTTGTTCCGGAAAACCTAAGAAATTTTCTATAAAATTGAGTGCAACCATTAATGATCGATAAAGTGAAGTTTCTCCTTGTGTGCTTTCAATAGCATCGAAAAGTTCTAGCAGACCTTCTTCATATAGCCTCAACACTTTTTCGTTTCTATAAATAAAACTAATGGTTCGAAAACTATCCACCATTCTTCGGGCATAGTCAAATCGATCTCCAAAATAAGCTTTAGCAATCTCATTGATTGCATCTTGATCTTCGATATCAATCTCTGAACGTATAAATACTGGACTTAATACAAGCACTTCCTTAGAATAAGGAATTTCTGCCAATGCTTCACTTAAAAACAATCTCTGATTCTGGTGAGATTTTGCAAAATCTTTCATTTCATTATATAAAAGAACCATGGACATGTCATCAAATGTATGGGGAACTTGATAAGTACTCTGCCCATCATTTAAATAGAATAACCGAGCATCCGGATCAAATCCCATCCACGATAGCTTTTCAATCCTATTGGTTAACCGATTATTAGTCACTCCTAATCCTTGAGTCATGATTTCCATAGATAAAGGGGACTCAAAATGAATGATGATTCCATTGCCATCCATGTTTTGCACTTGAATATCATTTTCATCATAAGCCGCTCTCAATAAATTGACTAAAACTTCTCTATAAGCTTCCCAAACTGGCTCTATCACTGATAAATCATAAACATTATGCCGATATTGTTGGTCTATAATCACCCTAACGGGTCGTACTTTGTCCCATAGGTAAATTGATTCCAATGGTTCATCATCTTTTTCAAGCCTTGTAAAATCCAATGAAATATCAAGCCATAGGACAGAAGATAAGTAAATTGATATCATGACTAAGACTAAAAGGATCAGGTTTTTAACCTTCTCTCTATGCATGCCAATCACCCCGTTTGTATAAAGGGATTTTAACTTCAAAACAAGTACCTTCTTCTGGATTACTTACGACACTAATTCTTGAGTCATGGGCTTCAACGATATGTTTCACAATGGCTAATCCCAATCCTGTACCACCAAAATCTCTCGATCTTCCTTTATCAATTCGATAAAACCTCTCAAAAACTCTTTCCAGATGTTCTTCTCCAATACCAATGCCATTGTCTTGAATAGAAATAGTGACATACTCATCATCACTCTGACAGTTCACTCTAATCTGACCCTCTTCTGGTGTATACTTGATGGCATTACTAATAATATTTTGAAGCACTTGCTCTAACCCATCTTTATCAAACAATACTTGTTCTTTAATATTACAAGGCCCATAAACTAAATGTTGTCGTTTTTCAACAAACTGCATTTTTAATTTACTTAATGTTTCATCAATAACTTTTGTCGGTTGGAGGACCACTTTGTTCCATTCGGCTTGATTATATTCCATTCTTGATAGACGCAACAAGTCTTTCACTAATCGGGACATGCGATCACTTTCATTGTTGATCACCTCTAGAAAATGATTTCTTGTCTCTGGGTCATCAATGGCACCATCTAATAGCGTTTCTGTATAACTTTTAATGGTAGTAATCGGCGTTTTTAACTCATGGGACACATTCGCTACAAACTCTTTACGCATGTCTTCTAATTTTTGCTGTTCTGTAATATCCTGAATCACAAAAATAACGCCACCAATTACCTCTAACTCATTCCTAAAAGGAGCATAACTAATATTGTATATATAATCATTAATATTGACCATCACTGTACTGGTATAATTGTTTTCTTTTAAAAACATAAAAGATAACTGATAATCAATTTCTGCTAAAAGGGCATCTCCATCAATGTTTTTAGGATCTTTAATCTCCAAGATTTTAATCGCTACTGGATTAGCATGGATCACATTCCCTTTTAAATCAAAAGTAATCACGCCATCGGCCATATAGTTAAACGTTGTTTCCATCTTGCTTTTTTCTTGATAAACTTGAGAAATGTTTCTTTTCAACTCTTTTGTTAAAAAATTAAACATCATGGCTAACTGACCCAGCTCATCATTAGACTTAACATCCACCACTTGTTCAAAATCACCTTTAGACATTTCCTTTGCTTTATTAGTTAAATCTTTAATAGGCCCTGTGATGCTTCTTGCTAGGAAAAAACCAATAAAAATTGTCACTCCTAAGGCTAATAATGTTGCTCTACTTAACATTCTTGATGCATTATCCATTGTTTCATAAACTGTATCTAACCGGTAAGTCAAATAAATAATACCTTCAATTTGGCCACTTCGATTTTTTACAGGGTAAGCCATATGTTTTAATCGGCTCTCAGAACCATCTTCTGCATCTAAAGGTATGGATTCCACTAACTCTCCTCTCATAGACTCTAAAACTAAAAGATTATTAATTCTACGAGTTTCAAAAGCACTCAAGCCTACCACGCTTTGAATCGAACTACCAATAATTGTTTTAGCGTCATTGTTAAGGACAATATATAAATTTTCATCATATCCAATCTGTACACTTCTTGAGATGAGTTCTTCTATGGCCTCTTTGTTGCTTGCCCAGTCTTCGTTCTGTAATAACGAAGAACTGGCTAAAATAGAAAACACATGACTTCTCATAGATTGTGTAATCGATTCTAATTGAATTTTTTCGAGTTGGTCTGTAATATAAAAACCTACAATCATCATGGCTAATAAGACTAACAAAAAATAGATTACAATAAACCGCCATCGGATGCTTTTGAACATACTAACTCCTCCTGAAGTAATAACCCACACTTCTCTTTGTGATAATATACTTATCCTTTGTTGTTTCTATTTTTTCTCTTAATCTTCTCACAGTCACAT
>SKID01000161.1 GCA_007116605.1 Tissierellia bacterium | reverse complement strand
TGCTACATAATGTGACAAACTCATTCATTTTAATGAGCCCTTGGCGATACAGTTTTCCACCCACGCCAATGCCATTTTCTAAATACTCTGGGTACTTCATGAATATTCCTTGTACATTTGCCACAACACCTACTAATAAACCATCTATTTTTGCTAGACCTGTGACCATTTCTGGACCATAACCTTTTTTGTACTCTTGGAACTCGCTATTATCAAAGATTCGTGCTATAACATCATAAATATCATAAGGTCTTTTTTGATTAGATGGTACGATGCTATATAAGTCCTCTGCATTAAAGGCCGGTGCTTTTGGCTCATCTACTCTAAAGAACTCTAAATTATAGGCAGGTAAAGCGTCTATATATTTTTTTATTCCTTCTAGAACTCCTTGTTCTTCTGCATACACTTCTCGAAAAAAACCAGTTTCGTTAAAATGAACAGAGACTGACCCTGGAGGATCTTGCTTTCCTGAAGTATTGACCATGTCCGCTATCTGCTCAGCTCCCTCCATATCAATAAATCCTTTTGGATTCATACCTCCGAGTATGCCTGCTCCTCCTACTGCCATATTAGCATCTTTGTGAGCAATTAAAATCGTAGGACTAATGCTATGATACCCACCACCAGCAGGATTTGTCCCATAAATACCAACAATCACAGGGATTCCTAATTGCTGTAACTCAGCATTTCTAAAGAAAGGTGTTCCTCCACCACGTCTGTTGGGATAAACTTTTTCTTGTTCATCAAATTTTACACCACTGCAATTTAAAACATAGACTAATGGAATTCTCAAAATTTTTGCTGTGTCTGATGCACGAATCAGATTTTCTGACTGTCCTGGAACCCATGCACCTGCTAGTTTTTTATTATCTGATGCTACAATCACAGCCCATCTTCCATTAATTCTACCTAAACCTTTAATAATACCTGTAGAACCGTTTTCATTATCTTCAGGATTATATAAGCTATTTAATGGACACCATGTGTTTACATCCACTAAGGCTTCTATTCTCTGAAGAGCAGTCATTTGACCCGCTTGATTTAGTGATTCATCAGGTCTTCCTTCTGCATGTACTTTGGCTATTAATGATGCAATCTCTTCTTCAATTTGTTGAATTTTTTCAATGTTTTCATCGTTCTTCTTTTGTAAGGGTTTGCCTATAATCGGCATGTTTTTAAAATAATTGGGCATTGAATATTCAGCCACAATATACCTCCTTTTGACCTTTATTACTATGCAGTAATTTGGATCGCTTCCTTGTTTGGCTTTGGAACTTTAATAAATGCTTGACCTGGATCGATTACTTCACGAATCAGCTTTATCACTTCAGGTGTTGGTGCTTCCAGTTCTACCGCTTTAGTAACATCTATTTCAAAACCAGTACTTTCTACGATTTCTTCCACTGAAGAGAATGGATAGTATCCTGCTAGATACATTCTTTTCGTCTCTTCATCAAATTTCATAACTCCCAAATCGGTTACAACCATCTGTGGTCCCCTGTTTCCAGGAAGTCCCGCTCTTTCTCTACCACCTGGTCCATCCATCCATCCTGGGCTTGTTAAATAGTCTATTTTTTCAATAAATCGTCGTTTCTGATGCTGCATCATAATGATTGTGTTAGAGAAAGTTGCGATACCATTAGCGCCACCACTCCCAGTAAAACGTGTTTTAGGGTTGTGGTAATCTCCAATGCAGGTGGAGTTCACATTGCCATAAGGATCAATTTGAGCACCTCCAATGAAAGCAATCAATCGATTGGAATCATGCAACCATTCGTTAGCTTCAAAACCTACGAATCTAGTGTTTGTCCATTGAGATCCACAGTGTGCCATAAAACGACAATCCCCTACACTTCGAGGTACTTCTATCGGTGCACAATCCATCAATCCACTTTCTACGATTAAGTTGCAACCTGGTGCATATACACTTTTAGCTAAGGCTGCTCCAATAAGTGGCAAACCCGTTCCTACAATGACTACTTGACCATCTTTAATTTGTCTTCCAATGGTTACCGCTTGCATTTCTTGTTTTGTGTAATTTGTGTAATCTGACATTTTTTCCCTCCTAAGCTTTACATTGAGCATAGCCTAATCCTGGTACCACTTTTAAATTGATTAGTCTAGTTGCTCCTAATTTATCCAAATAAGCTTCATGACTTCCCGTTTCATAAACCCATTCTTTGACAAATGCATCAAAGTCTTCATCTGTTTTACTCGCTTGATCGTAGACTTTAAGAAATGGATTGTCATAATCATAATAGTTGTAACATTGTGATGGGTGAGCACCATAAGGTGCATGCACAACGGCATCAACACACATTGATGGAATAGATAATACATTAGGATCTCTTCTAATCACTTCGTTACTAACTAACTCTTCGCAAGAAACAATTACTTTTTTTGCGGCTATGGCAATATCCACATCATGAAATTCATTCCCCTCAATGGAAACAGTTCCATCAGGCGAAGCTTTTTGAGCATGTATAATGGCTAAATCTATTTTAGGCGTTGGAACGGCTACTAATTTTTCACCAGGATTAAATGGGTTGTCCATATACACAAATTTTTCATTGGGCAATTTATCAATGGTCTCTCTAACTTCTCTACTAATGCCCCACTTATTGACTAAGTCTGTACCTATCATTAGTCTTACTGGAAAGAAAGGAAATCCTAGAGATGAAGCATGAAGCATTAGCATTGCTACATCTTGAGAATAATCTTCGAATAACATTTTCCCTTTTTCAATGGCATCTCTAAATCTTCTTGAAACATTTGTTACTCCGGAGTTCGCAGTATAACAATTAATATAAGCTTTTACTCTACCTTCTCCAATTAACATATCCCAGTCTCCACCTCCAGGACCTGGCTGTCCGATGAAGTCTGTCTTGCCTTGTCTGAGTATTTCTGATACAACGGCATAAGGTTTTCGGTTTGTTGTAAAACCTCCCATAGCCAATTGATCCCCATCTTCTACAAATTTCGCCACTGCTTCTTGTAAACTATACACTTTACTACTCACAATAATCCTCCTTATTTCAAATGATATCTAATATTTTTTATCCGAACACAATCATGAAAAACCCTGCTGCAATTGCTGATCCTATAACCCCTGCCACATTGGGACCCATGGCATGCATCAATAAGAAGTTTGATGGATTAGCTTTTGCTCCCTCTACTTGTGCAACACGAGCAGCCATAGGAACAGCGGATACTCCAGCCGCACCAATCAATGGATTAATTTTGCCTTTTGTTAAATAACATAATAATTTACCAATCAACACACCACCCATGGTAGAAAAACTAAATGCAATCAGACCCATAACAATGATGGTAATCGTTTGGATACTAAGGAAGATTTCTCCACTTGCCGTTGCACCAACAGTCAATCCTAGTAGTATCGTCACCACATTGCACAATCCATTTTGGGCTGTATCTGATAGTCGGCCTGTCACACCTGATTCTCTTAAAAGATTACCAAACATTAACATTCCTAATAATGGCGCTACCGATGGTAACATTAAAGAAGTCATTAAGGCCACAAATATTGGAAAAATAATTTTCTCTGTTTTAGATACCTTGCGTAACTGGGCCATTTTTATGGCTCTCTCTTTTTTTGTAGTCAAGGCCCTCATAATTTTAGGCTGAATCATTGGAATCAGGGCCATATATGAGTATGCCGCTACTGCTATCGGCGCTACTAGTTCAGGCGCTAAATTATTAGCTATATAAATTGCCGTTGGACCGTCAGCACCACCAATAATACCAATCGCAGCGGCTTCTCCTACTGTAAATAGTCCTGTGACATTTGCTAAAGTAAAAGCAATATAAATACCAAATTGTGCTGCTGCACCTAAAATCAAACTAATTGGGTTTGCGATTAATGGTCCAAAATCTGTCATAGCCCCAACACATAAGAACATTAACACAGGGAAAATACTACTCTGAACTCCTGAATATATAATTCTAAGAGCACCTTGATCATACCAAACATCTGCATAAGCCATTAATCCTGCCGCTGGTAAATTAGATAAGAAAATCCCAAACGAAATAGGTAATAATAACAATGGCTCAAATTTTTTGAAAATCGCAAGGTATATCAGCACAAATGACACTAGTAACATAACCCCACTTTGCCAAGTCATAGCCGCAAAGCCAGACTCTTCAACTAACCTTCCAAGAATAGTAAAAAAATTCATGGATTTTTCCTCCTAATCTATGACTGCTAAAACTTGATCTGTATCAACGGCATCGCCTTTTTTCACCATGACTGAAGACACTTTACCTGCTACTGGTGCTACAATTTCATTTTCCATTTTCATGGCTTCAAGGATGAAAAGTACTTGCCCTTCCGCAACTGATTCCCCTACTGAAACTTTCACTTCCCACATATTACCTGGCATTGGACTTGTTACTTCATTACTTCCTTCGCTACCTGATTCAATCACTGGCCCTTCTGATATAGGCTCTTTTACTGGTGCCACTTGAACAGGCTCTTGCTTAACCGTTCTTTGTATCGGTTGTGGCGTAGTTGGAGCTACCGCCGCATCTCTTGATAGTGGCTCATATTCGTTTACTTTTTCAATTTCAACTTCGTACTTTTTCCCATTTAAAATTGCTACGTATTTCATGATTCTCTTTCCTTCCTTTTCTAATATTCATTTTAGTCAATTTTTTTTATTGATTTAATTTTAAATTTTTCTAAAGGCATTTGTACTTCTTCTGCAATCGCGGATATGATTACTGCCATGGATTCTTCATCTACGTCATTACTTGGTTTCAGGTTTTTTACTTTCACATTTTCTTCAGCTCCGACTCCTAGTAAAGCCAAGTTTTTAGAGAAAATAGTTGTGGCAATAGCCAAGAAGCTTAACGCCATAACAACGATTAAAAACCCTAATACAGAAACCGTTAAAGATTCCGCTAATCCCATTGTATCTGCAACATACATAAATCGCACCTCCTATTCCGTATTATGAAATGCATTCTGTTTTCATTTACTTTTAAACCGCTAATCAAATGCATCCTCGTTTCTATTATTCCATATTATGGAATGCATTTTGTTTTAGCGGGAATATATAACAGCATGTGCATTTCCATGCTGTGCTTGATTAACGTTTTCATTTCTTACTGACAAGTCTAGCATATTGTTTTTGTATTGTCAATTCTTTAACGATGATTCTTGGTTTTTTTTTTATTAAGTGTTTTTTTCATCAACAGTTCTATCTGTCATGATTCTAAACACTAGACAAATGACTTTTTCTTTGTTATCATGATAAGCACATTTATTGACGTTTACATTTCCATCGATCAAAGGATGATACACTTTTTTTAATTTTAGATTGTTTCTATTTATTCAGCCATTTATACATCTGTAATGTATCAAATATCAACCCATCCTATTGTCTGAGTGATAGAACATTGATGTTTGACATTGTCTAACACCCTCATTTATTTCAGTGATTAATATTAAGGAGTCTACTAATTATGAAAATCACCCATTTAAAGAACAAAACTTATTCTATCCACCCTAACTATATTGATTTAGCCATTTATTTTATTGATAATAAAAACTTAATCCTTATAGATACTGGTTATCGTGCTACTGCCCTTGACGAGTTAATTCCTTTTTTCATCGAAAAAGACTATTATGTTAAAGGTATTCTATGCACCCATAGCCACTTAGATCATACCGGAGGTAATCCTCCTTTAGTAGAAAAATATCATTCAAAAGTATATGCCCCTTATGTTGAAAGTATTTTTAGCGAGAGTACTTATAACATGTATATTGTGAGAAACAATTTTCGTTTTACAGCTACCAAAGAACAGCTCCCCCAGTTTGCATACAAAATTGACCACATTATTCCTTCTGAGGCTACTTCCATAGAATTGTTTGACCAGTCATTTCAAGTCATTCCACTACCAGGCCATAGTCCTTATCAAGTTGGCTATATTTCACCTGACAATATTGCTTACTTAGCCGATAGCATTATTTCCGAACCCCTATTGTTAAAAACTAAGATCCCTTATGTTTTCGATGTGGATCGAGATCTTAAAACCAAGAAGAGCTTAAAAAATCTCAACTGTGATGGCTATCTTCTATCTCATTACGGTTACTATGAAAATATTGATGCTTTAATTGATCTCAACATTCATCATTTAGAGACTAAGACTGAACAACTTCTTGATCTATTAAAAGCGCCTCATACTTTTGATACTTATACCAGTCATGTCATGAAACAACTCCAGATTAAACCTTCAGTGGCTAAAATTGTGTATTTGCAAGAAATGTTGCGGAGTTTTCTGACTTACTACTTTCAGCATGATCTAGTTGATGTTTGTGAGTCTAAAGGCTTGCTCTATATTCAAAAAAAATAGTTTGTATTAGACGCCTCTCATCAGTTGATTGATTACCTGGTGAATGTTATCAGGGTTAATCCGGTGTTCATCAATGAGTTGCGTAATCTGTTTTTGTAAAGCTTGATTATAAAAATCTTTTTGACTATGTATCCTACCTGTTCTTCGTCCCAATTGGTAAATCATTTTTTGTGTTTCATCTAGCTCAAGAAACCATTTTAAATGATTTGCCATTTTTTCTTTGTCTTCAGGTAGCTTCCCTTCAAATTCTGGTATGAGATTTAAGAAATGGTCACTGACAATAGTGCTATCAATCCCTTCTAGCTTTTCTAAAAATATCAATAACTCTTTCACAACATCTTCGTCAGTGGTTCGCGTTCGTGTCCCATCTTGATAATCTTTTGCTATCAGTAGTTTTTTGCCGACAGCTAATGTTCTAATTCTTATAAAATCTGGATTGATGGCATTCATGGCTAAAGCTGTGTCAATGGCACTTTCTTGCAATTTCTCTTTGCCTCCCAGCCCAGGCATATAGTATTCTGATAGTTCTATTCCTGCAGCTTTAATTTTTCTTCCTGATGCAACATGGTCTTCATAGGTGGCTCCTTTTGCTACGTTATCCAATACTTCATTGCATCCTGATTCCATACCGATATGAATGCGATTTAACCCTGCTGACCCAATCTTATTTAAATCATCCCCAGATATCCTTTTAATTGTTCTTGAACTAGAGTAAGCCGTAATTCTCTGGATCTCAGGAAACTGACTTTTTAGATATTCAAGAATTTGGATCAAGTGGGTAGGTTTGATTGCTAAGCTGTCAGCATCTTGTAAAAAGACAGATGCATAGTTAGACTGCTTCCAAGTCAATGCCATATGATAGGCATTTGCATCTTGTTCGTATAGTTCTGAAATGATTTTCTGTTTATCCTCTTGAGAATAAGTTGATATCCCTTCGAGGGCAGTTATCATTTTTTTTAACTGATCAATATCAGCCATCACATCTTGTGGTTTTCTAATTGAAAAAGGTTTGTCCTTGTACAAGCCACAAAAACGGCAATTATTCCATGGACAATTGCGACTTACTCTTAACAGTAAGCTTCTCGCTTCACTAGGGGGTCTAATAGGACCGATTTCATAACCCATGTATCCTGAACTTTGTTTTGTCATATGCCTCTCCTACTTTTTGTACTCTAATGTATCATACTAAAAAAAATTTGTCTACATGGATGTTGATTTGAAAAGTAGTTTGTCTGATGACAAAAGTGTTAAGATTCCTACTTTTTAATGTGGAGGGTAAAAACTATAGCGACTCTAAATAAGGGTCTCTAGCATTCAGGTAACATTTCAACCCAGAGTCCTGTGAACTAAACCTCATTACTTTTAAAATCTCTTTAGTTGAACATTTATATGACATAAGGAGAGAACTTCCCTCTATAGTTCTCTCCTTATGAATATTTTATTCTTGTTCTTTTTTTGCTAATAGATCAAAATCTTTATACTTTACAACTAATATTGCAAGACTCATTGATGCTCCAATCATAATAATCCCAGCGAACATGCCTCCAAAGTTAGCAATGATTTTAACTCCATCAACACCG
>SKID01000076.1 GCA_007116605.1 Tissierellia bacterium | reverse complement strand
TTAGAAGAAGGTCACCCCTTATACCCAGTGACAGCTCAACATAATCAAATTATTGAACACTTAGTAGGTCAACCCATTGCGACTATTTACGATTTATTTAACCCAGGAGAATTTATAGATGATATTGATACTTTTTCAGGGGCGACGATCCGTGGCAACAAAGTATTGTCGGCAATTAAAGATGGATTAAATAGAGGTCTTTATGTGCCAGCTGGTGATTTTAGCACTGCTATAGGCAGCTATCCTGACGGTAGATATAGAGGTATCTTTGAAGATCAAGGGGAGCAACAAGTGAGTGTTCAGTTTGATTTAAAAGATAATGTCATTACAGGTATGAGTTTTAGACAGTTATCTTATGATGGCACAAATTTTAGAAGTTTAGAAGAAGGACATCCTTTATTTGCTATTACTGAACAACACAAACAAATTATTGAGCATTTAACAGATCAACCTTTAGCAACAATTTTTGACCTATACGCACCAGGAGATTTCATTGAAGATATCGATGCTTTTTCAGGGGCGACTATCCGAGGCAATAAAGTGTTTTCGGCAATTAGAGATGGTTTAAATAGAGGCTTGTATGTGCCAGCTGGTGATGTTAGCAGAGATGTCGGTGAGTATGAAGATGGACGTTACAGAGGAATCTACGGTGATAGTGGGGAACAACAGATTAGTATACAATTCGACTTAAAAGACAATATTATCAGCAATGTTCAGTTTAGACAGTTAGCATATGATGGCACAAATTTTAGAAGTTTAGAAGAAGGCCACCCTTTATATGCCATTACTGCACAACATAAACAAATAGCTGAATATTTAGAGGGACAGCCTCTGAGCGCAATGTTTGATTTATACGCACCAGGAGATTTTGTTGAAGATATTGATGCTTTTTCAGGAGCGACTATTCGAGGTAACAAAGTATTTTCAGCAATGCGAGACGCTTTAAATAGAGGTCGTTATCAATAATGAAATAAACTTTGGTAGAGATTTGGTCTCTATAGGTCACCTATAAAAGAATACACAGTAACCATTATTTAGTGTGATAAGTTTTGAATTTAATCAAAAAGAATCACTGTAATGAATCAGAAAAGAATTAAACAAGTTCTTTGTTAGGAATAACAGGGAACTTGTTTTTTTTAGTAGTTAAATGGAAAGTTAATAATCAGAGTTGGAAGTTATTGAATGGAAAAGAAATTATCATTAGAATAAGTAAAATCATTTGAAGGATGTGGTGATAGGTGATAAAATAAATTCAATCCTTTGGTGTTTGAATGATAGAGAGATGATTATTTTTTAAAAGTGTATTTAATGAAGATGTTGGTATGCGTCTATGCTAAAAATCTTTATCAAAGGCTAGTTATCTGATAAAGGATAGAGGTTAAAATGAGAGAACTTAACAGAGTTATTGGATTAGTTGAGCATTGGAATAGCAAATGGCACTTTAGAAATCTTTTTCTAGGGAGTTTTTGTCCTGTTTGTCATCGGATTAAAAGTTGTCTGCTTATGGTCTGTATCATTTTAGTTTTATTGGCAGGGTGTAGCCAGACATCATTGGAGCAACCTTTAGAAGAGAATGACTATATTGAATTTGTTGGTGTGATCGTATCTATTGATAATGGCAATTGGGTGGTGACAACTACATATGATGTTGGATTTGACAAAGCGAGTGTTAGTTTTATAGAGCATGTGGCCATTCCATTTAATCCAATGGTTGGCCAGCAGATTGCTTTTACTATTGAGCCTTTAATTAGGGAAAGTTATCCCGTCCAAGTGACAGCTGTGAAAGTTTCCCTAGTTGATACACAGAGGCCTACAGCAACATATATCAGAATATCTGCTAAAGAAGCAAAAAGAATCATGGATGAAGAGCAAGAGGTGATTGTACTGGATGTGCGCACCTTATCGGAGTTCCAACAAGGGCATATTGAGGGCGCTATATTGTTACCAGTGGATGAAATTCAAGACAGAGCAAGAGCGCTATTATCCGATTTTGATCAAAAAATTCTAGTCTATTGTAGAAGTGGCAGTAGAAGTGCCATGGCTGCCAGAATGCTGATTGAAATGGGATATACTCAAGTGTTGGATTTTGGAGGCATTATTCATTGGCCTTATGAAATTGTGAAGTAGGAGGGTGCATGGACAATCAGAGAAAATTCATTATTATATTAGTGCTTTTTCTTACCATTGTCATGGTTGGTGTTTATGGGTACTCTTCATTACTGGGAGTGAGTTTTATTGATGCCTTATATATGACAGCCATAACCATTTCAACGGTAGGGTATCAAGAAGTAGCCGAAATGACTGATGCAGCTAAAATTTTTACCATAGGTATTATTGTTTCAGGGTTAGGAATTGCTGGATATGGTTTAACTAGTTTGGTGGCATTGTTTTTTGAAGGAGAGTTAAAAGATGCTTGGAGGAAAAGAAGAATGGAAAGTCGAATCAATAGCTTAAAAGACCATTATATTGTTTGTGGTGCAGGGGAAGTAGGTCATACGGTTATCGAACAGTTCCTTGCCAATGAGTTGCCTTTTGTTGTCATAGAAAAAACTGAAGTAAGAGCACAAGAATTAAAAGAAGAAGGTGTCTTAGTTATTAAAGATGACGCTACCAGTGAAGATGCTTTGAGGAAGGCCCATATAAAAGAAGCGAAAGCAATTATTTGTAGTTTAGCTACAGATGCGGATAATGTGTTCACGGTATTGACGGCTCGAGAGCTGAATAAAGAGATCTATATTATCGCCAAAGCCATTGAAAAAAATGCGAGAAGCAAGTTGAAAAAAGCAGGGGCTAACAATACCATTTCGCCTAATGAAATTGGAGGAAGAAGGATGGCGGCCATGATTATTCGTCCTTCTGTTATTTCTTTTCTTGATATTATTACACAGGCAGATGATGTGATTCTTGACTTGGAAGAAGTGCAAATATGTTCAAATTCTGACTTAAAAGGACTCAAGTTAAGGGAAGCAAAAATTCCTGAAAGAACAGGCTTAATTGTATTGGCCATTAAAAAATTTGGAGATTCTAAGATTCGCTTCAACCCTAAATCAGAAGAAGTTTTAAATGAGGGAGATACCATGATTGTCCTTGGCAGAGGTGAGCAAGTGGATATCTTGAAAAAAATCGCATGTGATGATTATCGTGTGGCGATTTTGTAGAGTCCATGGGGACTCATGGGATAAAACCGTATCCTCGCTGCTTAGTATTTAGACCCTTTGTTTTTTAAGATTCAAATGAAACAAAGGGTCACATAATGCGCGACTCGGATACGTGTTTTATCCTTTAGTTAGCTTAAGCGAGGAAGCAAAGAATCCAATAATTCGCGACTATTGGAGTATCATCGCTAGGAAACCCCACAAGGCGTCAAATGTGAAAGAGCGCTGATGGGGTTTCTTCTTCTGTGGAGATATTATTAAGTTTCTGTCATCAATTAATCCTTGTATAGGACTTAGGTTTATTATATCATTGAAACAAGAAATAGCAGACAATTAACCTAATGTTAACTTAGACAAAACATATCCCTAACATGAATGGGGTACAATACGTTGAAATTAAAAAAGGTAATAAGAGGAGAGAAATAGAATGTTTAAAAAAATGATTGTGTTGTTTTTAGTAGCAGTATTAATCTTATCAGCAATGGGTTGTCAAAACAATCAGACTCAAGATGATTTAACTTTTATCGTGCCCATTCGAATAGATTTTGCGTCTATTGCCCCCAGTGTAGATGTATCAGCAATCACAAAATCGGTTTTAAGAAATATGCATGATGCCTTTTATCGATACAATCCTGAAACCATTGTACCAGAACTTTCTATGGCAGAAGAAATTATCTACCATGAAGATGGACGGACGGTGACGGTTAACTTAAAGCAAGGCATGAAATTTCATAATGGCAATGAAGTGAAGGCAGATGATGTGGTGTACTCTTATCTGAGATTAGGTGGGTATACAGATGATCAAGATGAAGTTTTAGATTCAGCTTGGGAGCGGTTATTAAGCCCTACTGATGAAGCGGGACCAGGTTCAGTTACAGCCATTGATGAATATACTGTTGAATTTGTCTTAGCTGCCAGTGCAGTAGATGCTTTTTATTCAACGATTGAGCATCGTTTTGCAGATGCCTTTATTATTCCTAAGGGATTAACTAATGAAGAAATGGGAAGAAATCCTATTGGTGCAGGACCTTATAAGTTTGTGTCCTATGTAGCTTCTGATTATATTGCTTTTGAAAGATTTGAAGACTATCATGGCACTAAACCACAAGTTCAAAGAGTGGAGTTTAAAATTTACAATGACGATAATGCTCAGTTTTTAGCTTTTCAAACAAAGGAAGTCAATTATTTACCTTTAACTTCTGCTAACTTTGATGAAGTTCAAAGAATGGAAGGCGTTGAGATCATTGAAGGAATGAGTCAAGATATTCGACAAATTTGGCTTAATCAACGAGAAGATTCTTTGTTTTCGGATATTAGATTGCGACAGGCGGTCAACTTTGCTATTGATAAGAATCGAATCTTACAAGTAGCCAATGGTGGCAGGGGCATGATTTTGGATACACATTTGTCTCCCTATAATCCAGCTTTTAATAATAACCTACAAAATGTGTTTACAGTAGATAAAGATAGAGCCAAGGAATTAATGGCACAGGCAGGATTCCCTAATGGATTTGATACATCATTAGCAGTTGTAGCAGAAAATCAATTAGATGTGGATATTGCTACCGTGATTCAAGATGAATTAGCACAAGTAGGCATTAATGTAGAACTGAGAGTGCTTCCTTGGGCGGAATATTTCCCAACAGTTTATCGAGAGTTTAATTATGAAATGGCTCAGTTGCAAATAGTGGCTTATCCTGATGCTTATCGTATGCTTGCAAGATTTGCTTCCACTGGCTTTAACTTTGCGGGAACCAATAACCCTGCTTATGATCGACTCATTGAGTTGGCTGCTGCAGAACGTGATTTAGAACAACAATATGAATATTATAGACAAGCACAACAGATGCTCATTGATGATGCAACGAATGTCTTCTTAATGGATCAAGGTGTATATGTAGCTCTTAATAATGGATTTACAGGTTATGTTAATTATCCCTTTGCCTTTATTGATATTACCACCATTACTAAAAACTAAGATCTATGTGAATCACTAAAGGCGGTGCTAGCGCCGCCTTTTAATATCCTTACCAAAGATCCTATTGATTGGAGGAAATTAATTTGGCGTATTTTTTAAAGAGAATGCTATCAGCGGTAGCGACTATTTTTTTTGTATCGCTGTTTTTATTTTTTATGTTGCAAGTAGTACCAGGAGACCCTGTTCTATCAAGAATTGGCTTGGATGAGATGGAGCAAAACCCTCAACTGGTTGCAAAGCTAAGAGAAGAATTTGAAGTGGATCAACCCCTTTGGGTTCGATATACAAATTGGTTGAGAAGACTGTCTAGGGGAGACTTAGGCAATAGTTTTCAGTATGCTAATTTTACTGTGAATGAGTTAATTCAGCAACGAATTACCACCACATTAATCTTAACAACAGCTTCCTTAATTATGGTTGTGATGCTAGGGATACCATTGGGGATTTACTTAGCGAAAAAAGAAGGAACCCTTTGGGGTGATGGTTTAAATGCATTTTCTCAAATAGGATTAGCTTTACCAAACTTTTGGTTGGCTATTATTGCTTTGTGGTTATTTGGTGCGGTTTTAGGCTGGTTTCCCATCAGAGGCCGCATAGACTTAAATAATTTGGCTTTGACTATTCGTTCTTTAGTGTTGCCTGTGACTACCTTAAGTGTGGGAGGGATTGCTAGCGTTGCCAGATACTTAAAGACTTCCTTAATAGAAGAGCAGAACAAAGACTATGTGATGGTTGCTAAAAGCAAGGGGCTGTTGGACCATGAAGTCACTAGAAGGCATGTTTTTCGAAATTCACTCATTCCTGTCACAACGGTGATAGGCTTGTTATTTATAGCCCTGATGACTGGAAGCATCATCATTGAAAATGTCTTCAGCTTATCGGGGATTGGAAACTTACTGATCGCATCGATTAATAGCAGTGATTATCCAGTGATTCAAGGCATTGTGCTGTATTATAGTGTTATTGTGGTCATGACCACTTTTGTTTTAGACTTAATTTATGTAGCTATTGATCCTCGAATTAAGTTAGGACAGGAGGGTGTGAGATGAAGAAATACCTTCAGAATCGAAATTTCATGATTGGTTTTATAATTGTGTCCTTATTATTTATCATGATGGTGGTGAGTTTATTTTGGACGCCCCATCCACCTAATCGAATTCATGATAATCATTTGTTAGAGAAACCTTCAGCCCAATTTTTATTGGGAACGGATTTTTTAGGACGAGATATTTTGTCTAGAATTATGGTGTCAAGTCAGACGGCTTTTCTTATTGGCACAGGTTCTTTATTATTCTCAGGCTTGATTGGTATTTCTTTAGGTCTGCTAAGTGGTTATTTTGGTGGGAAAATAGATGAGTTACTGATGCGATTTGTGGATGCTTGGATGACGATTCCTAGTACGATTATGGTATTAGTTTTTGTCGCAGCTTTTGGGAGTGGCATCACTCAAACAATTATAGCCATTAGTTTGATTGGATTTGCAAATTTTGCTAAAATTACCCGATCAAAAGTATTGAGTATTAAAGAGTCAGATCAAATAACATGGGCAAGAGCTATTGGTGTGAAAAGAAGCAGAATTTTGACACGACATATTTTGCCAGATTTGATACCCACATTGATGGTGGTCGGTGCATTACGTTTTTCAGGAGCTATTTTAACAGAAGCAGCCTTAAGTTATTTAGGTTTAGGTATTCAACCACCCTACGCTTCCTGGGGAAATATTTTAACAAGAGCTCAATCATATATTTTAACCAACTGGCTATATGCCTTTATTCCTGGATTATTAATTACTTTGATGGTCATAGGCTTTAATTTATTGAGTGATGGTTTAAATAAAATTTACAGTGAAGAGGGGGTTTAAAGATGTTGTTAGAAGTTAAAAATTTACATGTGACAGTGGATAGATTAAACCCCGTTGAAGTCCTACATGGTCTTAGTTTTATGGTGGATCCAGGAAAAACCATCGGACTTATTGGTGAGTCAGGAAGTGGCAAAAGTTTAGCAGTGCGCAGTGTTTTAGGATTGCTGCCTAAAAGTGGTAAAATCACACAAGGTCAAGTGATTTACAATGAAAAAAATCTGCTTACTTTAAAGCCTGAAGATATGCGTCGCTATCTAGGAAGAGACTTTGGTATGGTGTTTCAAAACCCTATGACCTCTTTGAATCCTTTATTAAAAATTAAGAGACAAATAGGAGAAAGTATCCAGCAGCATCAACCAACATTAAAAGGAAAATTGTTGGATGATAAAATTATCCACCTATTAGATCAAGTAAAATTACCAGATCCATTATATATTCAAGAAAAATATCCCCACGAGTTAAGTGGTGGACAAAAACAAAGAGTTTTGATTGCTATGGCATTAGCCAATGATCCTAAAGTATTTATTGCAGATGAAGCGACAACAGCCTTAGATGTAACTGTTCAGTATCAAATTATTCAATTGATTAAATCTTTGCTAGATAAAAAGGATATGTCCATGATATTTATTTCTCATGACTTAGGCGTTGTCCGACATGTGGTGGACTATATTTATATCATGTATTTAGGAGAAATCATGGAGCAAGGAACTGTCAAACAAATCTTTGAAAAGCCAGCCCATCCCTATACAAAAGGTTTAATTAGGAGTTTGCCAGAATTTGCTGTGAAAGGACAACCCATACAAGTGATTCCTGGCAGAGTGCCCTCTATTTATGAAAAAGTTCCCGGATGTCCCTTTTATTCTCGATGTGAAGAAGGATTAGATCGCTGTAGACAACAAAAAATCCCTGTGTTTGATTTAAAAGACGATCATAAAAGCAAATGTATTCGTTTAGAGGAGGCAGGTTA
>SKID01000065.1 GCA_007116605.1 Tissierellia bacterium | reverse complement strand
CAGTAAGATTTCAAAAATATAACTAGCCAAAATATAGCCATTATAATCTTTTCTAAGATCATAAAAGCTATTGAGCACCTGTCCATTAGTCAATTGATACATGTCTCGATACATATTTAATTGCACCTGCACATGATTAAAAACTTGTGCAAGTGCCATATTTTCATGATTATTCTTTCTTGACTGCCTTGCCATAATCTGGATTTTACCCATCTTTCTACTAAAGCAATGTAAAATTTTATCATAGTCTTTGTAATGAATTTCTTTTAAGACAATCAATTCATCTTGGAATGCCATGAATCACCAACTTTTATATCCAAGTTCCTTGAGCATTTTTTCATTGTCTCTCCAGTTTTCACTAATTTTAACCCATAGATTTAAGTACACCTTACTACCCATTAATCGCTCAATGTCCACTCTTGATCTTTGTCCAATAGCTTTTAACTTTTGTCCTCCTTTGCCGATAATCATCCCTTTATGAGATTTTTTCTCACATAGAATAACGGCATAAACATCAATCATTTCCTGGTTTTTTCTAGACTCAATTTTCTCAATCATCACTCCTACACCATGGGGAATTTCTTCTTCCATCAGTTGCAATGCTTTTTCCCTTATAATCTCAGAAATAACAAACCATTCTGGTCGATCAGTCATGTAATCTTCAGGAAAATATTGAGGTCCCTCTTTAAGATGGTCTAAAATAAAGGCCTTAACAGCAGGTACATTTTGTCCACTCGTCGCTGATATCTTAATCACTTCTTCAAATACATTCGTGTTATTTAACTCATCTACCACCGATTGATTGTCTTTATAAACATCTGATTTATTAACTAATGCAATTTTAGGTATTGTTAATGTTTTTAGTCTTTCAATAATATACTGATCGCCAGGACCTAGCTTATTCTTTTCATCCGTCATAAAAATTAAAACATCCATTTCTTCAAGTGCTTCTGAAATTTCCGAAGCCATAAAGCCACTTAGTTTATTCTTGCCTTTATGTATGCCCGGTGTGTCAATAAAAATAACTTGACACTCTGTATCTGTATACACGGCTTTTATTTTGTTTCTTGTCGTTTGCGGTTTATCTGACATGATTAAAATCTTTTCACCTACCATATAATTAATCAATGTGGATTTACCTACATTTGGACGACCTACAACAGTGACAAATCCTGATTTAAAAGGTTTCATACTAAGTCCTCCGGTCCAAAACTATCAGGCAAAAGATCTTTAAGCAATCTAACCTGATAATTATCTGCAGATGTTGCCACAATCACTCTAATCTCTAACCCAAATTCTCTTAAAAACTGCCTGCACACACCACAAGGAAATGAAATTTTCTCTAAACTCCCTACCACAGCAATTGTATCAAACTCTCTATATCCTTCTGATACAGCTTTTAACAAGGCTGTTCTTTCGCCACAAGTGGTGGGTGAATAAGACGCTGATTCTACATTACACCCAGTAAATACGGTTCCATCTTTTGCTAATAATGCAGCGCCTACTTTAAAATTCGAATATGGCACATACGCTTTTTCTCTTGCCTCAAGGGCTAGTTTAATTAAATCTTTATCTGTCATTTTTTGTTTCCTCCATTAATACTTCTGTTTTTTGAGTGACAACTTGAATCCATGTCTGACCCGGATTGATGATTAAAGCTTCGCCCTTTTCATCATAAAAATATGTTTTATCCCTTAATCCTTCTTTTTCCCATGATATCTTTTGATATCGTCCCATTGTAATATAGTAACCCGTTCCTGATCCGACGGTTGTAATTGCCAGTCTTCCTTCATGATCAAGCACAGTTTTGCTAGACTTGATCAATAAAATATTCATTGCGTGAACAGCAGTCTCATCATGCTCATCAATTTGTAATTGATTATTCACATACCTCTTAAAGGCTAATACTTCCTCATCATAATCATAAATCACGTTATAATGTTGATTGTAAGTTATCGTTACATTGAATACTGCTTGTGACATCTCCTCTATTAAAGCTGTTGGATCTTCATGAAATAACCATGGCTCATAGTTACCTTCTTCTCTAAATTGCATGTAGCTTTGAGCACTCCTTAGATTTTCCATGGCGGTATACATATTATTGGGTGCTGTCTTTCCGGTTTCATAAAATCTCCAAAACTCGTTACTAGTCATGGCACTAATAGAAGCCATCTGATAATCTCTAATATTTCTTAAAGCTTCATTGCTCCCGCCTACATGAACAAAAACAGCATCAAATTCTAAAGCATAATCTAAAAAATAAGGTCGAGCACTTCTGACAGGTCCTATTTGTTGAGGGCTCTCACTCACATAAATGGCTAAATAACGTGTATAGGGAAACTCCACCTCAATCTCATATACAATTTCAGCTTGATTAATCCCTGCTTGCCATCTTGAAGCTGGGTGGTTATCTAAAACGATTGCCATGGGTCTAGGAAATGATGCCTCTTGGTCATAAAAAATGCCACTAATAGGAGACGGCATCCCCGTACGTTCAATAGGTTTGTCTATGTTTTCAATGGGTAACTCATAAATTTCATTTGTCTGATCATCTATGGTTTCATCTTCATCTAATAACTCATTCTCAATCTCATCTAAATGATTATGAGATTGACACGAACTTAAGACCAACATCAATGCTGACAAGAAAAGAAAGAAAATGCCCTTTATGCAAATTGGATGTTTATGAACGATAGATTTGAAGCACATCCATGATTGTTTTTTCTGCTTGGCGCATTTCATTTTTATCCTCCTCTGTCAGATGATCAAATCCCATAAGATGTAACATTGAATGGACTACCAAATAGGCTAGCTCTCGTTCAAATGAGTGTTCATACTCTATGGCTTGTTCTTGAATTTTATCAGTTGCAATCACAATATCACCTAACATAATATCTTCTTGCTCTATGCCAAACTCATCTTCCATTGGAAACGAAAGCACATCTGTAACTGCGTCTACACCTCGATAATCACAGTTAAGAGCTTGTATTTCTTCATTAGTGACAAATGACAGGCTAATTTCATAGCTTTGGGAGTCATCTAGATAAGCTAAAGTAGCTTCAATCGCTTTTGTAATCATATCTAACCACTCTTGCTTTAAAACAAAACCTTCTTTTCGAATATCAATCAATAGATTCATTTTTCTTTGAAACTCCTTTATTTTCATGTTCTTCATAGGCTCTAATAATATCCTGTACTAATCGATGTCTCACCACATCCTTTTTGTCAAAATAATTAAAACTAATTCCTGGTATATTGTTTAATATCCCTTCCACTTGTTTTAACCCAGAGTGTTTTCCTGATGGTAAATCAATTTGTGTCACATCTCCTGTTACCACTGATTTAGAGCCATATCCTAAGCGAGTTAAAAACATTTTCATTTGCTCTTTAGTGGTGTTTTGAGCTTCATCGAGAATAATAAATGCTGAATCGATCGTTCTGCCTCTCATATAAGCTAATGGGGCTACTTCTATTAAACCTCGCTCAACATTTTTCAGGTAGTTTTCAGCTCCCATCACATCAAACAAACCATCATAAAGAGGACGCAAATAAGGATCTACTTTGTCTTGTAGATCACCTGGTAAAAAACCTAATTTTTCTCCTGCTTCTACAGCAGGTCTTGTTAAAATAATTCTTTCCACTTCTTTTTTTCTAAAGGCATCTACAGCCATTGCAACTGCTAAGTATGTCTTTCCTGTTCCTGCAGGCCCAATACCAAATACAATGTCATTTTTGCGAATGCTATCAATGTAAATTTTTTGACCTATTGTCTTAGGCTTAATTAATTTTCCTGATGAAGTGACTGTGATAACTTCATTCAAATATTGACCCAATCTTTCTTGATTGCCGTCTGCATAGTATTTCAGCATATAGTGAAATTTTTGATTAGAAATTCTTCCTTTATCGGATAAGTCTGAGAATAACTCTTGAACAAATCGAGCAACAACTTCTGCATCATTTTTTTGTCCAATAATTTTTAAGTCATTGCCTCTGATTAACAAATCCACTTTAAAAATTGATTTAATCATCTCTAAATTTCGATCCATTTGACCAAATAACATGGGCAAGTTATAACTTTTATCAAAACTTAATTTTATCTCATGTTGTTCCATTAACGCTCCTTAAATCATTGGTTTGAAAATATCATACCATATGTTTCAATCAAATGCCATACTTTCAAAGTCGCTCCTATAAATTATAAGAATTCAAATTGTAACTTAACCATTTTTTTGTTAAAATGATTTTGGAGGTGTTTCTATGACAATACATATTGGAGCAAAAAAAGGTGAAATCGCTGAAACTATTTTACTGCCAGGCGATCCTTTAAGAGCAAAGTATCTAGCAGAAACTTATTTAGATGATTACTTTTGTTACAATGAAATACGTGGTATGTACGGTTTTACAGGATACTACAAAGGAAAAAGAGTCTCAGTGCAAGGATCTGGAATGGGCATGCCATCAATTGGTATTTACTCTCATGAGTTGATTGTTGATTATGGTGTTAAAAACCTAATTCGAATTGGTTCTTGTGGCTCGATGCAAGAAGATGTGAAAGTCCGTGATGTTGTTTTAGCAATGAGTGCTTCAACAAATTCTAGTTTTGCTAATCAATACGGCTTACCTGGAACTTATGCACCTACAGCATCCTATCAATTATTAGAGCGGGCTAAAAAAGCAGCTGATGAAAAAAACATCCCTGTAAAAGTAGGCAATATTCTTTCGAGTGATATTTTTTACGATGCTAATCCTGAAGCGTGGAAAAAATGGGCTGCCTTAGGTGTTTTAGTTGTAGAGATGGAAGCAGCAGCACTTTACATGAATGCGGCAAAACTAGGTGCTAATGCACTGGCTATTTTAACAGTGAGTGATAGCATCGTGACCCATGAACAAACCACTGCTGAAGAAAGAGAAAAAACATTAACTGATATGATGGAAATAGCTTTAGCTCTTGCATAAAAAGATACTTGCAATAAAAAAAGACCTCTCGGTCTTTTTTTATTGCAAGTATCTAGAAACTATTTCGTTCACTTGTTTGCCATCAGCTTTCCCTTTAATAATAGGCATTATTTTTCCCATTATTTTTCCCATGTCTTTTTTTGACTGGGCGTTGGTTTCCTTAATAGCATGGATAACTATTTCTTCCAATTTTTCTAAGCTAAGCTGCTCAGGCAAATATTCAGTTAAAATAGCAATTTCCTCTTCAGTAAGTGTAACCAAGTCTTCACGATTGCCAGCTTTGAAGTCTTCTATGCTGTCTTTTTTTTGTTTCACTTGCTTTGCAATAATGCCGATAATGTCATCATCACTTAGCTCGTTTCGCGTATCCACTTCAACCTGCTTAATGGCTGCTCTAATCATGGTTACAGTATTCTTTCTGACTTTGTCTTTATTTTTCATTGAAGCTTTTAAATCTTCCATTAGCTTCTCTTTTAAAGACATACCTTCACCTCAATTATTTTCCCATTTTTTTGTTCTTTTTACGTTTAGCAGCTTCAGCTTTCTTTTTTCTCTTAACGCTTGGCTTTTCGTAATGCTCTCGCTTCCTTACTTCAGAGAGAACGCCAGTGATAGCACATTGTCTTTTAAATCTCTTCAATGCATTATCCAAAGATTCATTTTCTCTTACTTTAACCTCTGTCATCTGCGACCCTCCCCTCATAACTTCATTCATGTCACATCTCAAATTGCACTTGTACATTATACATGATGTGCTAAATATTTTCAACATTTATTTTGTGATTTCAACTAGCCATTTCAATTCGTTTTTATCCTGGAGGCCACCTTAGTTTTCTTTTACCCAAAATATGGAAATGTAAATGTGGTACTGTCTGCAAACCATCTTCACCACAGTTAGATATCACTCGATAACCTGTCATGTCTATTTCAAGTTTTTTTGCAACTTCAGGTATTTTTGAAAAAATTTCTCCAACCAAAACCTGATTCTCTGTTGATACGTGATTTAGGCTGTCTATATGGCGTTTAGGAATAGCCAATACATGAACTGGTGCCTGAGGATTAATGTCTTTAAAAACCAATAAATTTTCATTTTCGTATACAATATCAGCTGGAATTTCTTTTTTAACAATTTTACAAAACAAACAATCTTTCATTGTCTCACCTCCTCTGTGATTAACTTTCCACCATGTTGTGATGCCACTTTGACTACTCTGATTTGATTAATCAAATCAATTTTAGAGTTTGTTTTTACTTCAAGATAATTAGTCGCATGTCCAGCAAATACGTGTTGACCATCTTTTTTCTCAAATAAAACCTCTAACTCTTTATTGATAAATTGTTTGGCATATATTTGAGCCAATGATTCAGATAACTTAATCAATTGGTGTGTACGATTCTTTTTTGTCATCCCATCAATCTGGTGAAGCATATTGTAAGCTTTGGTCCCTTGTCTTCTTGAAAAGGTAAAAACATGCACTTTTGAAAAACCTATCTGAGAAACAAAGGTCATAGTTTGCTGAAATTCTTCATCAGTCTCTCCTGGAAAACCAGTGATAATATCCGTTGTAATGCCTGCCATTGGAAAATATTGTCTTATCAGTTTTACCTTATCAGCATATTCTGCTGTCGTATAGTGCCGATTCATCCGTTTTAACACAGTGTCCGATCCACTTTGCAAAGACAAGTGAAAATGATCACAAAAATGACCTTGTTGCATTGCAAGCAATAATGGTTCAGAAATGACCATGGGCTCTAAAGAGCCTAATCTAAATCGAATATCATTCAATTGTAAAGCGTTAATACTTCGTATGAGATCACTTAACCCCCCATCTCCAATTTCGGATGCATAGGAGCTAATATGGATCCCATTTAATACAATTTCTCGATACCCATTATTATGAAGTCTTTGTATTTCTTCTAGTATATCTTTGACTGTCCTACTTCTTATGGGTCCTCGTGCAAAAGGTATAATGCAATAAGCACAAAATTGCCGGCAACCGTCTTGAATCTTAATATTGGCTCTTGTTCTGTCATGAGTTTCATAAATACTTAAGTCTTCATAGGGCTCATTCGGAAAAAATCCTTCCACTGATACCAAATGATCTTTTGATTTTAAAAATCTTGTAACTTCATCTACCACTTGACCTTTATGCTTTGTCCCTATAATAATATCAATTTTTTCATCATTTTTCAAATTTTCTACATTTAACTGGGCATAACAACCTGCTAATACCAACACGGCATTAGCATTTAATCGCCTGTAGCGATTGACTAACTGTCTTGTCTTTTTATCGCTTGCAGCAGTTACTGTGCAGGAGTTAATAACAAACACGTCAGTTTTATCACAAGGATCTACCACTTGATAACCATTTTGCTTAAACAAAGCTGCCATAGCATCTGTCTCAAATTGGTTAACTTTACATCCCAAAGTATGAAAAGATACCTTCAAATCTATCACCCTAAATCATCCGTTTCAGACAAAATCAATGCATTAACGATTAATCCAGCTGTTTCGGTTCTTAATATTCTATTTCCTAAAGTTACAATATTTGCTCCTAAATTGCGAAGCTGTCCAATTTCTTCTTCTTCAAAACCACCTTCTGGACCAATAATGACATCAATATATTTTTGCTTAAACACTACATTTTTGATACCCTGTCCAGTTGCGTTTTCATAAGGCACAATGACCTGATGTTTGTTCTGTAATAATTGGTTCAACATCTCATCAAATCCAATGATGGGACTTATGCTTGGAATCTTATTTCTCATAGATTGCTTTGCTGCTTCAGTAGCAATCTTTTGCCATCGTTCCAGTTTTCTTTTGACTCTCTCAGAATCCTCAACTCTATATTCAGAACGTTCACTCATCACTGGGATAATATTAGAAACTCCTATCTCAACGTTTTTTTGAATAACCATTTCTATTTTTGAAAAAAAGATCATTTTATTTCATACAATCTACTAAAATTACCAGCCAATTATAATTATCTGTTCACTTACATTATATTTAATTTTTCTTTTGAT
>SKID01000164.1 GCA_007116605.1 Tissierellia bacterium | reverse complement strand
CTCTTTTAGACTTGGCATCTAAAGAGTCGAAGGGTTCATCTAATATTAAAATCTTTGGGTTCATTACAAGGGCTCCTGCTAAAGCCACTTTCTTTTTTTGGCCTCCACTGAGATAATGGGGTATCTTACTGAGTAGAGGTTCAATCTGAAGCCTTTTTGCAATGGCAAGGGTTCTATTATCCACTTCTTCTTTTGGCATACCTTCACTTCGAAGAGAAAAAGCGATATCATCATACACTCTTGGTCCAATAATTTGCTCATCTACATTTTGAAATACAACACCAATCAGCTTTCTCACTTCATTAAAAGATTCATAGGGAACCATTCCCATCACATCAACAGTCCCTTCTACTGGTTTTAATAAGCCTAAAATATGTAATAAAAGCGTGGTTTTTCCGGCTCCGTTAGGACCTAATATGGTTACTCGTTCTGCTTTTTTTGCTGTAAACTCTAAACCACATGCTGAGACTTCTGTTTGATCTGCATAGACATGTTTTAAACATGACACATGAATTATCGTATCCATAATACCCCCATTGTAATTGCCATAATCAGTCCAAATACTGCCATGCCTATATCCATGGCGTTTTCTAATTTCAGTTTATTGTCAATAGGTATCGCACCATTGTAGCCTCTTAACTCATATATGCGATACATTCTTTCGCTCATTTCAAAAGATTGTATTAATAATGTGCCTAAAGTTGAGGCGATGGTTTTAAAATTAAAAAGATAATTTCCAGGTTGATTGCCGCCTTTCAATTTGATGGTTCTCAATAAATGGCTCATTCTATCTAATAAAACAAAGAAGGAACGATAAGTCATTAGTAAAATATCAATGATTAGCTTTGGCATAATATGGGATAACATACTGAAGATATCTATATAGGGCGTTGTTGTAATTAATAAAATCATAGATAAGGCCGCACCTAGTGCCCTTAATAAGATAATCATCCCTTGACCTAAATCTTGTCTAGCTGTTAAAACCACAAAAAATAAGCTAAAAAAAACAGGATAAATAGCCAGGTGTCCAATTTTGATTAGGCTAATCCTAGCTAGAGCAAATGAAATGATAATCACACCATACAAAATGATTAGTGGGATCCAATCAAAGCTTATTAAAATAGAAAACAATAGCAGTAACACAAAAAGTCCTTTTGCTAAAGGACTCCGTTTGTGAAAAAAACTATTTCCATTAATTGCCAAATGATCAATATCCCCTATATGCATGGTTTGCTCCCTTAATTTAAAATGCTAAAATCGATGGACTAAGCGAAACAAGTCTGGCTTAACTTTATTTAAGAATTTAACCATCAGCACCGTTATCGTGGTTTCTAAGGCAAGGCCTATCACTAAGATTAAAACCAATGCTACCCAACCGGTAAAGATAAAATAGCGCATGCCACCTACAGCTTCTTCTAAATCATGATGATGATCTTCATGATGGTGTTCATCATCGCCATGGTGATCTTCAGCCTCTTCGTGGTGGTGTTCATTATGGTGGTGAGGTAAGGCCTCTGCAAATCCTGCTGTCAAGCCTACTAAACTAATCATCATAGCCATTGATATGACTAAAGCGATAATACAAGCGGTGACGGTGCCTCCCACTAAGGATTTTTTGCCAATCCATCTAAATAGCATGCCACCGATGAGCACCTCAGAGCCAATGACTAGTGTGTTTAATCCAACAATAGTGATCCCTCCATGGCCAAATAGGGCAAGAATTAACGACACGGAGAAGACAACTAAAAAGCCCATTTTAGGTCCGATTAAAATGCCTATTAATACGGCTAAACTTAAGTGGACTGGCACAATAAATAAAGGCACTGACATACCAATCAACATTAAAGCTGCTGAAACTCCCGTATAGGGTAATATTCTTTTAATGTGTTGGGTGTCCAGGCTCTTGATGATTAAAAAAATAATTGCAAAAGTAATGAGATAACCAGGAATCCAAATATAAAATGGGATAATCCCATCTGGTACATGTATATGACTCATAAGCCCTCCTTGATTGTTTATTCTCTTTTGATTATATGCAATTCTAGTTTGAATTTCAATAAAAATACTAGAATGTCATCAAAAAGATAACTAATCAGTCATAGCCACTATCTATAATCCGTTGTTTCGTTTATACTTGTGAAATTAAAGATGCAAAATAGCTCTCCTATGACTCACAGTGGAACATTACAAAAAGACAAGTTGAGACTTACACTGTAAGTCATAGGATAAATTATATCATAGTTGTACTTTTGTAACAATATCCATCAATCCGCCATTACAAAAAACAAAAAACGAAACGGGCCCTCTTTGTTTTCCAATGAGAACCCGTTTCTATGTAGCTGTGTTCATACTCTCTCCTTCTGGGATTTTACCCCATAAGATTTGTACTATCCCTTTCGGGACGCTACCAACATTTACTTCACCTTCACACTTGGGTGTTCATAAACCAACTTATTCTTACTTAACTACTTACAAACTTAATTCTTCTAAAACCTGTTCCACAGCTACATCTTAAATTTAAATCTGTTCCTTACAAAATTTACCTTTGAAACTTGTTCAATAACTAAATCTTTACTAAAAACTTTTTCAAACAAGACTTACCGAAAACCTGTTAAATACTAAACTTCATTCATAACTTGTTCTTGTAAAACTTATTACCTTACTCATACTTACCAAGTGTTTAAATAAGTTGAAGTATCTGTTGTAAAACTATTATACCACACTAAATAATGAATGCAAGCGTTTTCCAATAAAAATCTCGCTTTTTTTATTGGTCTAGCTTATTTTAAATAAGTCTTTGCGATTACATCTAAATCATGAATGATCTTAATGCCTTGTGGACATTTTGGTTCACACGCACCACACGCCTGGCAATTAGATGCTTTTCGCTTATCTTCTAACTGGTGATAATCGTTTTTGGATCCTTCCACATCTTCGTAAATAGCTCCTTTATTCCAAAGCTGAAAGTTTTTTGGGATATTGACTCCATAAGGGCAAGGCATACAATAACCACAGGTGGTGCATTCATTCATTTGTCTACTTCGATAAATTGTGGTTACTTTTTCTAATGCTGCCATCTCACTATCGTTTAATGGCTGATAATCGGTATAAGTCTTAATATTTTCTTTAACTTGCTCCATATTAGACATTCCTGAAAGGACAACTTTAACATTATCAAATGAACCAATATAACGAAATGCCCAAGAAGGAATGGACCATTCTGGTCTTTCTGCTTGTAATACATGGGTCATCTCTCCAGGTAAGCTAGCTAAAGCCCCTCCTTTTACAGGTTCCATTATAATAATCGGAATGTTTTTTTCTTTGGCTAGTTCATAGCCTTTCATCCCTTGCTGAATTTGTGTATCCACATAATTTAGTTGGATTTGACAGAAGTCCCAATCTCGGTGATTGATGATTTCTTCGTACACTGGATATTCATCATGGAATGAAAATCCTATAAATCTAATTTTCCCTTCATTTCTGAGCTCTTCTAACATGGGCAAAACTTTGTTTCTTTTAACAATATCCCATCGATCACGATTAAGTGCGTGAATTAAATAAAAATCAATATAGTCTGTTTTTAGTTTTGAACATTGCTCATCAAAATATTTTCTCACATCTTCAGGCTTTTCTATTAGCCAAATCGGGAGTTTTGTTGCTAAAAAATAATCTGTCCGATTATATTTTGCCAAAGCCTCTCCTAAAAAGGGTTCGCTTTCACGATCATGATATGGATAAGCGGTGTCAATATAGTTTAAACCTTTTGACATGGAATAGTCTAACATTTCTTGAGATTTCTCTCGATCAATTGTTTTGTCTTCATTCAAAGGAAATCGCATACAACCAAATCCTAATAAAGACGGTGCCACATTTAATTTTTCAATCTTTCGATGCTCCAAATTTTACCTCCTGTAATACCCTACCCCTCTAATAGTATATAGGATATGACCCGTTCTCACAAGGTCAATTAAAAACTACGCAACCCTTTTTGCACATTTATCAATATGTTTCACCCCTGCTTAGTATTTAGACCCTTTGCAAAGGATACAACAGCATCTTCCCTGCTGACTATCAAGGATGAAATAGTGTCCTTCCTGCTTAGTATTTAGATCCTTTTCTTTTTTAAATTTTAAATGAAGAAAAGGATCACATAATGCGCGAATCGGACACATATTTAATCCTTTGTTTCTTAATGATGCAACAGTATCTTCGTTGTTTTAGTATTGAATCCTTTGCTTTTATATGGATACCGCAGTATCTTCCCTGCTTAGTATTTAGACCCTTTGTGGAGGATAAAACCGTATCCTCGCTGCTTAGTATTTAGGTCATTTGCTTTATTATTATTTAAATGAAGCAAATAACCACATAATGCGCGACTCGGATACGTGTTTTATCCTTTAATTATCTGAAATTGAAGCAAAGGATCACGTAATGCGCGAACTCATCAACAGGACTCTTAGGTTCAGATGTCGTTAAGACGGCAACTGAACCTTAGAGACCGTTATCCAGGGACTCTACAGGGCTATTCCCCCACTTGAAAAATGGAATCTTGCCCTGTGAGTCATCGGATAAACTTTTTTCGTCGCACATTTATAGAATAAACATTTTCGTGGTCATCAACTCATCCACTGACTGTGCCTTAAAATTAACCTTATAAGCATCGATTCGTCTAACTCCAGGATAATAAGAAGCTTTTAAGGCATCCATATGTCTGCGATAAGTAATATTGACATTGAAGACTTCCGGTATTTTAATATGACAGCTCTCATTGTTTTGAAGGGCAAGTCGTGTTTTTTCTTTAATCAGCTTAATGCTATCCCTTGTATTTAAACTAATTGCTCCACTACCATGTCCTTCCTTAACAGGTGCTGTGGTGATGTTTGGGTTAAAAGATTCTGCCCATTCACAAATCATCTGATCTCCACTAATCATGATCACAGGTACACCAAATTTTTCAGCTGCATAGGCGTGCAATAAATACTCTGAACACACCATATCATTAACTACTATTTTTTGAGTCGCTAAATTCATCGTATGAGAAAGGGGGTTACCTAGCATAGAAGCAGCCCCATGGTAGCCAATAAAAATGGCCGCATCAAAAGTTTCATCTAGTCCCTGTACCATTGAATAAGGTGTTCCTAACCATCCACGAACAATCTTAACTCCCTCAGGCAATTGATCATAAAAGATGTTCTTTCCTGAGTCATGGGCATCTTTTACAACAATTTCTTTGACGCCTTGCGCTATTAAAACATCACATACTGCCAAAACTTCTTGAGTCATCTGTTGAGCAGCAAGGGAATGCTCTCCTGAGCCTAATTCTGTCTCTTGCCAACTAATAACGCCTGCGCACCCTTCAATGTCCGCACTAATAAATACTTTTTTCATTGCCTTCTCCTTTATTCAAATTTTCCTTTTAATGCTAAATATTGATCTAACACTAAGCGACTGGCTTTAGAACCATATCGAATGGCTTCATGTTCTTTATAATATAATGGATCTTTGAACTTTTTTGTGAAAATAATTAATGAATAGCTTCCATATGGTGTATACACAAGTCCACCATCATTTCTACAAGCATCCATGCTACCACTTTTTGATGCTACATAAATTAATTCTTCATCTCCAGTATCTTCAGAGTCTAAATAGTATTGGGGAAAATCTGCTGTCAACATGGTATTATAATGTTGGTCTTTAAAAATAGCTAACATTTGTCTTGATATTTCGGGACTCCATAGCTCTTCTTTATAAAGTTTCTCATAAAAGTGACCATAGTCTCTTGGCGTTGTCGTCCCTAATCTTTCATATTGTTCGAAATTAATAGGATTATGCAATTTCGTACTTGTGAATCCTAAGTCTTGACAGGTTTTGTTGATGTTGTCGATGCCTAGCTTATCAATCATCATATTAGCTGCCACATTATCACTGATAATAATCATCATTTTCGCAAAATGCTTTGCTTTCATCGTAATTCCGGACTCTAGAGAACGTAGCAATCCACTACCAATGATATAATGTTTTGGTTCATAAGTTAATGGTGCTTCTGGATTTATAATACCCATTTTCACTTGCCGAAAAAATTCAGTTAATATAAAAACTTTAATGCAACTAGCTGCTTCAAATTCTTCGTTCTCATTTATAACTATCTTGTTCCCTCGGAAATCATCCCCATATACCGCCATCTTACCGCTAAAGCTAACGACTTCCGCCTTCAGTCTAGCCGACAAAGATAATTTTTCCATTCATATCCTCCAAAGTCTATTTATCGATCACTCATGTAGCTTGCATCTTTCATGCCAGTTCTTTATCTAAACTCATGCAAATCATATTTTTTTAACTTTTCGTAGTAGGCAGATTTCGATATGCCTAACTTTCTCATCGTTATTTTATTATTGTAGTTACAAGCTTCTAGTGTATCTATTATTGCTTGTTTTTCTGTCACTTCCAGCAAATCCTTTAGTAACATTTGTACACTTTCTTCTTTAACATTGATATGTTCTGGGTAAATAATGTTTGTCTCGCTAATAATCACTGCTCGCTCTAGCGCATTTTCTAACTCCCTTACATTACCTGGCCAATCATAATTCATTATTTTATCAAAAGTATGTCCTGATAACTGCTTATCTTCACAATTAAATTTTTTAACTAGGTTATCGATAATGTTGTTAATTAATACATATAAATCTTTTTTCCGATCTCTAATGGGTGGAATGTGAATAGGGAACACATTGATGCGATAATAAAGGTCTTGACGAAAAGTATTGTTTTTAATCGCTTCTTCTAAGTCAATATTTGTCGCTGCAATCACTCTAGCATTCATCAAAGTTGGCTTAACATCACCAATTTTATAATAGGCCTTTTCCTGCAATACATGTAGCAGTTTAGACTGAATAGACATTGGAATCTCACCTATCTCGTCTAGAAAAATAGTCCCCTGATCAGCTAGTTGAAAGTAACCTTCTTTACCTGTATTCAAAGCTCCTGAAAAAGAACCTTTCACATAACCAAACAACTCGCTTTCAAACAAATTATCTGGTATCGCACCGCAATTCACATGTATAAATCTTCCTTTTTTTGAAGAAGCTCTGTGAATTTCTTTGGCTAAAAGACTTTTACCAGTGCCACTTTCTCCCGTTATGAGTACTGTAGAATCCACCTGAGACGCTTTATATCCTAAGTGCTTTACTTGTCTCATATACACACTATTGCCTGCCATCCCCGTCATTATTTGTGCATTGTTGTTTCTAATTTTTTCTCTGATATGTTCTTCCGTCTTTATGATTTCTTTGACCACATCATTTCGTAGTTTTAACACGTCATGAATATCTGATAAACTTTCAATTTTGAAAATGACTCCATTAATTTTATTGCCTTCATCAATGATATAACTACTACTTATCAAAGGTCTTCCATTCATCTCAACAACTTGATTGCGAATCACCCTACCCTGTTCTAAACCCATTTTTACAATGTCCAAAAAATCACCTTGTCCTAAAACTTCCTGAACATTTTTACCAATAATATCAAATTGTACTTCTTTTTCTTGCTTCGCCAAGAAAGCATGACCATTTAGCAAGTCTTTAATCGATTCTTTGCGATAAGAGTAGCCTTTGCTTTGATAAAATTTAATGTGGCCAAGTTTACCATCGATGACAACCATGTGACCTATACTGTAATAATAACTCATTGAGAATACCTGGTCATTCACTTTTATAATCATCTTTTTATTTAACTCATCTATTGTAACTTCTATATCAAAGTTCATGTACGTAGTCACTAAATGATAATTGATATGTGCATCTGAAGCTCTCCAAGATTTATAGTGAGGTTTGATGCTAGGGTTCTGATAAACACCAATAGCAATCAGGGCATCTCCATGCTTGATCCTTTTATCTTTAATATTAATATATGATAAATCTTTTGGAGTCATCTCTCCATCATCTTCACCTAATCTATTGTCAGCAATGATGATAATGTCTCCAAGCTCAATTTTACCACCATCATGATGTTGATCATCACTCTTAAAAGATATTCCTAGTATGTCTTTTGCTTTATCATTAATGAAATTAAAAGACAATGATTGATCCACTACCATTATCCCCTGATCAATGACTTTCAAAAGATTGTTTGTGCTCATAATGCTATTCATATCATTCCTCATTTCAAAATTCTTTCAAAAAAACGATAAAAATTACCCCCAATAACTTTG
>SKID01000111.1 GCA_007116605.1 Tissierellia bacterium | reverse complement strand
TGAAATGAGCAGTAAACGAACTGCTTCCTGTGATAGTGCTCACAACCCCTACTTGTAAGTTTTCTGTCTCTAAAACATTTCCTTGCTCGCAATGGAGTTCAAACATGGCTCTCACTTGATTGTCTTTATAGTCACAAAAATGAACATCTTTGTCTAAAGACTTAAGATTTTTAGCAGCTTCTAATAAAGTCACCCCCTCATCGTCCACATATCTCGATAAATCTTCCTCTGTGAAATGACCTGCATAATATTTACTGCCCATAAAGGCAGAATGGAATCTTCCACCTTCTTCTTCAGCAAATGCGACAACTTCAATAGGATGGTTTGTTTCTTTTCCCATTATATTAAGTCTTCTAATGACTTCCATACCCGCAACAACGCCAGCAATACCATCGTATTTGCCACCATCTTTGACCGTATCTAAGTGAGAACCAATTAAAATGGGTGGTAGTGTTGTATTGATACCTTCTCTTCTACCAAATAAATTGCCAAGTCTATCCATATAGACCTCTAAGCCTAATGCTTTCATTTCATCTATCACATATTTTCTTGCTTGAAGATCCATGGATGTATAAGAAAAGCGAGTGTATCCTGTTTCATTGTTTTCTGTAAAAAGAGCAATCCTCTCAATCCAATGTTCAACTTGCTTGTTTATCGTCAAAATTCATCCTCCTTTCCAATAAATAATTGTAATGTCTATATATTCGCAATTATTATGCCAACTTTGTTAACTCTTTTTATATTTGACTAATAACACTAAGAATCCCTCTTCTTAAATTGGAGACCCGCCCTACAAAGCCTCTAGATTAAAGACTCTAACATTTAGATGGCGTTTTAAACGCCATCTAAATGTTAGAGTCTTGTTGATTCCCTTATTCACTTAAATTAAAATAAACATTGTTTTAGTGGGATTTTTGTATTAATATTAAAATATAAATCCCACTAATAGGAGGTTATTATGTCTAAGCGAAAACTAGCTATTCTAGCTATTGATGACACTATCGCTCAGTTCTTTCAAAGGGAGTTGTATCTTGTTTTCAAACAGTCTCTGGAAATTAAGTACTATACGCTGACAAGCACTCCTTTACCTAACATTTATGAAGCAGACCTTATAATATATACAGACCCTAGTATATTAATTGATTTTATGCCTTATATCCAAGTCAATTGTCCCGTTATTATGATGAAGCGAACATTATCTAAAGAAGCTATGGGCCAACTTCATGAAATCCCTGATGGCAGTCGTTGTCTAGTGGCTAATATTAATAGTTTTATGGCTAACGAAACCCTCGCTACCATTTACCAGCTAGGCTTTAAATATTTAAGGCTTTATCCTTATTATGAAGGGAAATCTTATCATCAAAATCTTTTTGACTATATTATCACCCCTGAGGACTATGATTATTTGAAAACTTTAGATTACCCCAGAGTCATTATAGGTAATCGCATATTTGACATTAATACTATATTAGATATTCTCTCTGTACTCGATATGTCTTCCGATGAAAGCGAGAATATTATTATGCATTATTCTTCTAAAATTCCTCAAATGTGGAAAGGGGTTACTTATGCCTTGCAAAACAAAAGAATTCTTTCTTCTCAGTGGAAAATCTTGCTCAATGAACTCTCTATCGGCGTTATCGTAGTCGATGATAAAAATCGAATTAGCTTAGTTAACAAACCCATTCTCGATATTTTTGGTAACGACTTTTCAGTTTATGATAATCAACCTTTGGAAAATTTATTGGATCTTGATCGTGTTTTTGAACCTTTATTACAGGATGATATCCAGGATGAACTATTTTATTTTTCCCATCACAAACTCATTCTATCTATAAAAAAAGTAGTTTTTAACCGTATTTATTATGGGAAAATCATCTTGTTGCGTACCTATGAAGATGTGCTGCAAGTTCAGCAGAAAATTCACCAGAAATTAATCGGAAAAGGGTATTACTCTAAACACACATTCCAAGATATTATTGGTCATGATCCATCTATATTAGATTGTATTGATCTAAGTAAAAAAGTAGCTCATAGTCAAAGCGCTATATTAATTACAGGCGATTCTGGCACTGGAAAAGAACTCCTTGCAGGTGCCATTCATAATTATTCTAAACGCTCGTCTTACCCCTATGTTGCTATTAATTGCGCTACTATTCCCCATCAGTTACTAGAATCCGAATTATTTGGTTATGAAGAAGGTGCTTTTACCGGTGCTAAAAAGGGTGGTAAGATAGGACTTTTTGAAAGTGCTCATGAAGGCACCTTGTTTCTTGATGAAATTAGTGAAATCCCTTTACAATTACAAGCCAGATTGCTTCGAGCACTTCAGGAAAAAGAAATTATGAAAGTCGGAGGAGACAAGTTAATCAGAGTTGATACTCGTATTATTGCTGCTACCAATAAGGATCTTCTAGAAATGGTTGGTCAGGGATTATTTCGAAAAGATTTGTATTTTAGATTAAACACTTTTCAAATTGATCTACCTCCACTTAAAGAGCGAAAAAAAGATATTGAGTTGCTGATACAACATTTTTTAAAATTTTACCCCGGCACTCAAAAATGCACTGCGCTTTTTATGCATTTTGCAATGAACTACTCTTGGCCTGGAAATGTACGAGAACTTCAAAATGTGTTGGAATATATGACTACTGTATCAAACAAACCTCTATCTTTAGATCATTTACCTAACTACATGAAAGCAAAATCACATCTGCTTTTTCAAATTAACCAACCATCTATTATGAGTTATCACATTTTTATACTCTATTTAGTGTGGCTAGCTAACCAAAAAAATCGCCCTGCAGGTCGACGAACACTACAAGAGCAATTTAGCAAAAAGTATTATCCCATCTCAGAAATCGAAATGAGACAAAATATAGACCTATTAATTGAAAAAGGCCTCCTACAGATTAAGGGAGGGCCCAAAGGATGTGTTGTTCTGCCTAAAGGTTTGCAAATTCTTGAGGATTTGCATTTCCAAATCACTTAAGTTTAAATTCTAAGATAGCTGCGCTAGTCAATAAAAAAAGATCAACTATTTTCCTGAGAAAATCCTTAATCTTAGTCACTTAAAGGATAAAACAAGTTGCTTTTATAAGTCGCGCATTATGTGGTCATTTGCTTCCTTTCGCTTTAGTGAGCTAAAAGGATAAAACACGTATCCGAGTCGCGCATTATGTGACCCTTTGTTACATTTAAATTTAAAAAAACAAAGGGTCTAAATACTAAGCAGTGAGGATACTGTTTTATCCTTGATACGAAGCAATGAGAACCTGTTTTGTCCTAGTAAAGAAACCGCACTAGGCGTCAAATGTGACGCTTGGAGGGAAAATATTGATCTTTTTTTCTGTTGGGCTAGGGCTAGTCAAAGGGTCTTTCTACCTTCTAAAGCTTTAACTAAAGTCACTTCATCTGCATATTCAATGTCTCCACCAATGGGAATCCCATGAGCAATTCTGCTCACAGCAATCCCTAAAGGCTTAACCATTCTAGCGATATACATGGCTGTTGCCTCTCCTTCGATGGTTGGATTAGTGGCTAATATCACTTCTTGTACATTTTCGTCCAATCGTGATAGGAGTCCTTTGATATTGATATCATCTGGTCCAATCCCTTCCATAGGAGAAATGGTTCCATGGAGGACATGATAGAATCCCTTAAATTCTTTTGTTCTTTCCATAGCAGCAACATCTCTTGCGTCTTCTACTACACAAATCATTGAAGGGTCTCTATTTTCTCTTTGACATATATTGCAAGTTTCTTGATCTGTTAAGTTGCCACAAATGGAACAAAAACGGATCATTTTTTTAGCGTCTACTATGGATTGGGCTAATTTTATAACTTGTTCATTTTTCATTTCAATAATATGAAAAGCTAGCCTCTGGGCGGTCTTTCGTCCAACTCCAGGGAGTCTGGATAATTCTTCTATTAATTGGTTAATGGGCGTTGCATACTGCTCCATTGATTTTCTCCTTAGAACATGCCTGGTAAGTTCAGGCCTCCTGTCACTTTAGACATTTCTTTCTCCATCATCTCTTCGGCGGTCTTAATTGCTTCATTAACGGCAGCTAAGATGAGGTCTTGTAACATTTCTACATCATCAGGATCTACTACTTCTTTGTCAATGACTATTTTAAGGAGTTCTTTTTTTCCATTGACTATTGCTTTGACCGCACCGCCTCCAGCAGTTGCTTCAACTTCTTTTTCTTCCAAGTCTTTTTGCATCTCTGCCATTTGTTTTTGCATTTTTTGGACTTGTTTCATCATGTTTCCCATATTACCGCCAGGCATTCCGCCGGGCATTCTTTTTTTTGCCATTTTACTTCCTCCTAATCAATAATTTCTAATTTTTCATCGCCTAATAAGGCTCTTGCTTTTCGACTTAAATATTCAGGATCATCTTCGGTCTCTTTTGTCTCTTCTAAAAAGTCATCCGATGCTTTACCTAACTGGTATCCAATGTGAACTGGTTTTTTAAAGTAAGCAGAAAAAATCTTTTCTACTAATTCAATACTGCTCTTTTCATTGGCCCGCTCATAATGAAAGGTGTACTGGGGATCAAACAAAAGGATCATCCGACCCTCTTTTACTCGATAGGGGGTTGCTTCTTTCACCACTGCATGAAGACTAATTTTTACTTTTTTCAAACCTGCCATTAATGTCTCCCAATTTTCTTGAGTTGCTTTTAAGAGGAAATCATCATCTACTGCAGTCTGGCCTGTTGTGAATTGGGCTTTTATACCTTTTTCTGCTTTGTTAACTTGTTTATTTTCACCTTGTGCTACTTGCTTATCCACTTTGTTGATTTTAGTTTCTGTTGTTGATAATGTTTTTGCATGAACAGGTGGATCCATTATTGGCTTCCAGACCATGAGCTTAATCAATTGTGTTTCTAGTAAAACCCGTTCATTCAGGCTTTTTTTAACTATTGGTAACAACTCAGAAAGGCTTTCTATATAGCGAATTTTGTCTGTAGCTGAAAACTTTTTTCCTTGTTCTATAATCGTATTCAGATCATCTTCACCTATAGAACCCAATACACTCATGTCTTTTACGACTTCAACCATCAACAGATTCCTAAAATGATCGATTAAGTCCTGTACTAACAAAGCTACTTCTTTGCCTTCTGATAAGATGCCGTGTAAATACATTAAGGCCTGTGTGACATCAGATTCTATCAAGTAATCTGTTAACTGGATAATGCGATCATAATTGACTACACCTAACAGGTTAGATACATCCTCATATGTCACAGTCTTTTGATTATAGACAAGGCAACGATCAAGTATACTTAAAGCATCTCTCATAGCCCCTTCTGAACGATTAGCAATTAATCTCAGTGCTTTTTGCTCTACTGTCACACCTAAATTTTCAGTGATCTTAAGCATCCCATCCACCATATCAGACACATTAATTCTTTTTAAATCAAATCTTTGACATCGTGACAAAATGGTAGCAGGAATCTTTTGAGGCTCTGTTGTGGCTAAAATAAATAATAGATGGGCAGGGGGCTCTTCTAATGTTTTGAGTAATGCATTAAATGCACCTTTAGACAACATATGCACTTCATCAATAATGTAAACTTTGTAACGATTTTGAGTGGGCATATATTTGACTTTTTCTCTTAAATCTCTAATGTCTTCTACACTATTATTTGAGGCAGCATCCATTTCAATGACATCCATGCTTCTTTCAGAAAGTATGCTCAAACAACTATCACAGACATTACATGGATTGCCTGTGGTATTATTAGTGCAATTAACTGCTCTAGCAAATATTTTTGCCGTTGAAGTCTTTCCTGTACCTCGTATACCTGAAAACAAGTATGCATGCGCTATGGCATCTCTCAATATTTGATTTTTAAGTGTTTCTGTTAAATGCTGTTGACCTTTAACCTCATCGAAAGTCTTTGGTCTGTATTGACGGTATATTGCTTGATGTGTCATAAAACACCACCCATAGATTAATCCATATTATTATAACAGAATTTTTAAGACATTCAAATACATTTAAAAAGCACATGCTATTCAGCATGTGCTTTTTAAAGCCGTGCACCTTTAATCGAAATCCATCAATTAGCGTTACCCAAGTCGTTAACTCAAACCCGGATTCCCTGCGGCACATGAAAAAATCCGCTTACCGCTGCTTCCTTCCAGACCTGACGGGATTCACAGCATTTCATTGCGCAGGACCAAATTATCAACATCACGTGCTTGGGGCAGACCCAACCAAAGAAACCTCTCCTAAAGGAATTCAACCCTGCTATAGCGGATTGCAGGTTACAAGGTACCGCTAACACCCCATCTAGCACGGCAAATGGCGGAAAGGAAGGGATTTGAACCCTTGAGGCGGTTTCCCGCCCACACGCTTTCCAGGCGTGCACCTTCAGCCGCTCGGTCACCTTTCCATATCATGGTTATCTTTAAACAGATGCTTTAACATTATACCTAAAATCGTCTTGACTGTCAATTTGCAATTTTTTTGAAATTTTCTTAATCTCTCTAAGAAAAAGACTCATTCACGCAAGTTGTTTTTGACTTTACTGTATTTTATATATTATAATGATGTACAACAAGACAAAGGAGGTATCACACTATGGCTATAACAAAAGATATGTATATCGGACAAATCCTTAGAGATAAACCTGAATCTGCTGAGATTTTATTCCAATATGGCATGGGATGTATTGGATGTCCGTCTGCACAAATGGAAACTTTAGAGCAAGCTGCTGCTGTTCATGGTATAGAACTAGATGAATTGTTAAAGAAGCTTAACGCTTAATAACTTTTAGAAGCCACCTGGAAACGGGTGGTTTTTAAGTGATCTTTATTGATAGTAGCGTACTGTGCTACTTTATCAAGGATACAACAGCATCTTCCCTGCTTAGTATTTAGACCCTTTGTTTTTTTAACATTAAAATGAAACAAAGAGCCACATAATGCGCGACTCGGATACGTGTTTTATCCTTTAGTTAGCTTAAGCGAGGAAGCAAAGGATCACATAATGCAATCGGGTAGGAGGTAGATAATTAGTTTATCTACCGACCTCCCACAGCACCGTACGTACGGTTCCGTATACGGCGCTTCTCTAGTTTTCACAAATTTTCAGATAGTAGTCAGTCATGGATAAGAATCCTAGACTGGCTATTTCTTTGTTTGTAAGCACACTATTGAGCATTTTTGCTGACCGCCATATTCCTTTGCGACAGTTTGCTAATTCATGTACCTTCCATTCAGGCAAACCGAATTTCATAATCATTCGGTATCTCGTCTTGACTCTCTTCCATTGTTTCCAGTACACAGCCCTGATTTTACGACGTAACCATTCATCCGTTCTCCTTAACAATTTCTTCATATCAGCAAGAGAAAAATAGTTTGTCCACCCTCTTATGAATTGTGTCAGTTTGAATGCTCTGTATTCATTTCCCCACCCATTATTTCTGGATGTGAGTTCTTTTAACTTTGCTTTCATTTTTGCTACCGATTTTGGGTGTACTCTCAATCTACATTCTCCCTTGTATCTGTAGAAGCTATAGCCAAGAAATTTCACTTTGCTTACATAAGCCACTTTTGTTTTCTCTTGGTTCACTTTCAGAAAAAGCTTCCTTTCGATATATTGCGTGATACTTTTAAGGGTTCTTACTGCGCTCTTTCTGCTTTTGCAGAAAATCATGCTGTCGTCCGCATAACGCACAAATCTGTGCCCTCTGCGTTCTAGTTCCTTATCCAGTTCATTCAACATGATATTGCTAAGTAATGGACTGAGTGGTCCGCCTTGGGGCATGCCAACATCTGTCTTTTCAAATATCCCTTTGCTGATTACGCCTGCATTCAGATACTTGTGGATCAGCGATATGACTCTGCCATCCTTGATGGTTCGTGATAATACTTCAATGAGTTTGCTTTGACATACTGTATCAAAGAATTTCTCTAAATCCATATCTACCACATATACATAACCATCGTCTACATTCTGCTGGCATTGTTTCAGTGCGTTGTGAGCACCTCGTTTTGGTCGAAAACCATAACTATTCTCCGAAAACTGCTCCTCATAGATTGGGGAAAGTACTTGTGTGATTGCCTGTTGAAATACTCGGTCAACTACTGTCGGCACTCCCAGTTTTCGAAATTCGCCTCTTGTTTCCTTGGGTATCTCTACCCTTCGGACTGGGTTGGGTTTGTACTTCCCATCCTTTAACTTTTGGATAAGTTGCTTTTGGTTGTCTTTGAGAAACGTTAGAAGTTCATCCACCCTCATCCCATCCACACCGCCTG
>SKID01000276.1 GCA_007116605.1 Tissierellia bacterium | reverse complement strand
CATTTTCCCAACTCCTTTTTCAGTTTCACTTTTATTTCAAATGGAATGATTAATAAATTCCAAGTGATGCAAGAATAATTGCCACGATTACAGCCAAGATTGGAATCGCTGTTCCTACCATAAAGATGTCTTTGTATGAATCTTTATGAGTCATTGCACAAACGGCTAATAATGTTAATACCGCACCATTATGTGGTAATGTATCCAAACCACCACTTGATAATGACGCTACTCTATGGAATGCTTCTAGTGGAATACCAGAACTTGCTGATAAAGCAATGTATTGCTCAGCCAATGCTTCTAGTGCAATACCCATACCACCTGATGCTGAACCTGTTGCTCCTGCAAGAATGTTAACGGCAACCGCTTCAGAAATCAATGGATTTCCTCTGATACCTAGTACAAAATCAGTTAATTGATTAAACCCTGGCACTGCACGTACTACAGCTCCAAATCCAACAGCGGCACTGGTGTTGATAATTGCAATAACAGAACCTGCTGCTCCACCATTAATTGTTTCAATAATTTTAGGTAGTCTTTTTATGTTTAGTGCAATGGCTGCGATAATACCAATTAATAATGCTGGAACGATTGTTATCGCCTCAATAAAGTTCAACGTAACAATGACTAAGACTAGCGGTACTGCTGAAAGCCATGGATTTGGTAAATCTGCTGTGTCTACAGCTTGTACTTTTGTTTCTGGCTCAACAAAACCTACACCCGCTGCTGCGTATTGTTTTTCTCTGTAAGTCAACCAAAGCATTCCCACACCAAACATAATGATTGCACCAGCGATACCCATAATTGGTGCTGCAGTCGGTGTCGTTCCAAAGTAACGAGTAGGAATAATGTTTTGGATTTGAGGTGTTCCTGGAATGGCTGTCATTGTGAAGGTAAATGATCCTAAAGCAATGGCACCAGGAATTAGTTTTCTAGTAATATTAGCTTCTCTAAACAAAGCAACTGCTAATGGATAAATAGCAAATACAACTACGAACAATGATACACCACCATAAGTCAATACGGCACAGGCTAATACAACAGCCATGATAGCAAACTTTGTTCCTACTAATTTGATAACTGCAGAAGCAACTGATTTGGCCGCTCCAGAGTCATCCATAACTTTACCAAAGATTGCTCCAAGCATAAACACAGGGAACCATGCTTGGGCAAAACTTACAAAACCAGCCATATATGTGGTTGTGTATGATGGTAATAAGTCTAGTCCTCCTGTAAAAGCAACTAGCAATGCACACAAGGGTGCGATCCAAATAATCGACATTCCTCTGTAAGCGAGAAACATCAGTAACGCTAAACCAATAATAATTCCTAACATATAATCTCTCCTTTAATTTTTTTATAATAGAATAATTAAATTGTTATCCCGACTTTTTCTGTTTTGAATATGCCTTCGTCCATAATTTTAAGGTCTTCACTTACTACAACCGGTGCAAAATCCATTTGATCTAGTATGTCTTTTTGTAAATCAACACCAGGTGCTATTTCTGTTAATTTCACCCCCTTTTCTGTTAATTCGAAGACTGCTCTTTCTGTTACATAAAGAACAGGTTGTCCTACGGACATAGCATACTCGCCACTAAAGGTAATTTGTTCTACTTGTGGTATAAATTTTTTGCTCTTTCCTTCTTGTAAGATAGATAACTTACCATCTTTTGCTTCTACTTTTAATCCACCTGCTGTAAATGTGCCACAATAGATGACTTTTTTAGCATTTTGTGTAATGTTAATGAATCCACCTGCTCCAGCTATTTTAGGACCAAATTTACTCACATTGATATTGCCTTTTTCATCACATTGTGCAAGTCCTAAGAACGCTACATCTAATCCACCACCATCATAAAAATCAAATTGATTTGGTTGATCAATGATTGCTTGTGGGTTTGTTGCAGCACCAAAGCTTAATCCACCTGCTGGGATTCCACCAATTGGACCTGGCTCTACAGTCAATGTCATTTGATCAGCAATGCCTTCTTCATTGGCAACAACTGCTACTCCTTCAGGCATTCCGATTCCTAAATTAACCACTGCATTAGGAACTAACTCCATTGCTGCACGTCTAGCAATCACTTTTCTCTCATCTAATGGTAATGGTTTTACAGAATTAACGGGTACTTGAATGCTACCTGTATAACTTGCATTAAACTCTTCTGCGAAGGTTTGCATATGGTTTTGCATATCTGCTGTTTCAACAATCGCATCTACATAGATTCCTGGAATCTTGACTAACTTTGGATCTAAAGTGCCTGCTTTAACTACTTTTTCAACTTGGACAATAACTGTTCCACCAGAGTTTCTACAAGCTTGAGCAATAGAAAGTACTTCTAGAGATCCTGCTTCTTTTTCCATGGTGACATTGCCCATTTCATCGGCATAAGTGCCTCTTAATAAAGCCACGTTGATGGGGAAAGCTTTGTATATTAAATATTCTTGTCCATATAATTCTAATAATTCCACTAAATCTTCTTTTGTACAATCGTTTAATTTTCCACCTTCAACTCTTGGGTCAACAAATGTTTTCAATCCAACACGAGTCACTGTTCCTGGCTTTTTAGCTGCAATATCTCTAAACATATGAGAGATAACACCTTGTGGGAAATTATAAGCTTCGATTTTGTTCTCTAATGCTAATTTTTGAACTTTAGGAACAAGACCCCAGTGACCACCAACAACTCTCTTAATTAAGCCTTCATGTCCGTAGTGGTTAAGTCCTCTTGTTTTTCCATCTCCTTGCCCTGCTGCATAGACAAGTGTCAAGTTTTGAGGAGAACCTGTCTCTACAAATCTTTTTTCTACTGCAATATGTAATTCTTCGGGTACAGCGTTACCAACAAAACCTCCTGTAGCAACAATACTGTTTGAATCAATTAACTGTGCGGCTTCATTCGCACTTATGAATTTTACTGCCATAATAGCCTCCTTTTTCACCTTTCATCTGTAAACGTTGCCATTATAATAAAGCAAGTATCATGCCAAGTTTTAAAATCCCAAACAAAAAGCCCTTAAATCCAATAATTCAAGGGCTTACAAGGGTTTTTTCCTTTCTTTTATTTATTATATACCTTAATGAAATTGTTATTTTTGTATGGAATTCTGACAGTTTCTTTTCAGAAACCAATAGGAAAAGGTTATCCTAGTGGTTTAAATGCAAGGTTTTCGGGGCTTGTCAAAAATGTATCGAAGTCGTGTCATTTTTCCGTACATTGTCATTTTTCCGTACAGTTTCTAGATCAAGGTTATAGCGTCCCATTTTTTCATATAGGCTAGTGCGACTAATCCCTAAAATTTTTGCCGCATTAATCTTATTCCCCCCACTTAAAGCAAGGGCGTTATTAATCTCTTTAATTTCTAACTGAGCAACCATATCTTTGAGACTTTCCCCTGGAATCAGTCCTAAATCAGAAGACTTTTGCTCACGAATATGATAGGGCAAGTGGTATTTAGTAATCCATGCTTCTTTTCCAACAAGGTTTATGGCTCTTTCGATAACATTTTCTAACTCTCTCACATTACCAGGCCATGGGTATTTTAGAATAAGCTCCATTGCTTCATCATCAAACCCTGTGACAAAGCGATCCATTTCTTTAGCTATTTTTTTCATTAAAACATCCGCTAACAAAGGAATGTCTTCTTTTCGCTTTCTAAGAGGAGGAATTTCTATCTTGAATATATTTAAGCGATAATACAAGTCTTGTCTAAATGTTTTTTGGCGAATCATCTCATCTAGGTCTCTATTGGTAGCCGCAATGACTCTCACATCAATTTTTTTGGTTTCTGTACTCCCTACTTTTTCAATTTCTTTTTCTTGTAGCACTCGTAATAATTTAGCTTGCATCTCCAAAGGAAGGTCTCCAATTTCATCTAAAAAAATCGTGCTTTTATGGGCAATTTCAAACTTACCTAGTTTTCCTTCTTTTCTAGCGCCAGTAAAAGCCCCTGCTTCATAGCCAAAGAGTTCTGATTCTAGTAAATTTGGTGGTATGCTAGCACAATTGACCTTAACCATATCATATTCTCTTCTCACACTAGCATTATGAATGGCATTGGCATAGAGTTCTTTTCCGGTACCACTTTCACCTAAAATCAGGACACTAGATTTACTCTTGGAAACTTTCATTGCCATTTCCTTAATTTCTACTAATGCTTCACTTATCCCTATAATTTTATCAAAAGTATGCTCAATCCCCCGTGCTTTCTTCAATTCTTTTTTATAATAATCGAGTTCTTGCTCCATTAATGCTACTTTTTTGACATATGAGTCTAAATCAGCAATATCTTTAAATACAACTGATCCCATCACACCAATGAGTTCCCCATTTCGATAGATGGGAATTCTATCGGCTATCATTTGATTCCCTTTAATTTTTTGAACTTGACCAATTTCTCTTTGCCCTGTTTTAGCAACAATATGCATTCTTGTATTTTCAATGACTTCTGTCACATGTTTACCAATAGCATTTTCTTGATCAATACCGATAAAATCACAATAAGGTTTGTTCATTAGCATAATGATGCCATCTTTATCTGTTACTACGAGCCAATTATAGGAGTGTTCAAAAATTGCTTTATATAATTCTAGTAACTCATGTTCATTATAGACCATCACAATACCCCCTTTTGTTATCGGTAAGCTCTTTCGTACTGAATCGGTGGATTTAAATCTTCTTTTAGCATAATGCCTGCATCGTATACCCAATGAGGATTTCTAAGAAGTTCTCTCCCCAAATAAACCATTTCAGCCCTATGATTATTTAATATCTCATCTACCATTAGCGGGGATGTCAATAGTCCTCCGGCCATCACAGGCAATCCCGTTTTATCTCGAATAATTTCTGCATGCTTTACTTGGTACCCAGGATATACATTCATATCACAAAGTACCACACCACCTGTGCTTACATTAACCATATCAATGCCTTCATCTTTCACTGCATTTATAATGTCTGCTAAATCTAGCGCTTCATTTCCACCTTCTACATATTCATGAGCGGAAATACGAAGTTGCAGTGGTTTTTCTAAAGGCCATACTTTCCTTACTTCTTGTGTAACTTCCTTTAAAAATCGACTACGATTTTCTAAACTGCCACCATATTCATCTTGTCTGTGGTTAACTAAGGGTGAAAGAAATTCATTGATTAGATAACCATGAGCACCATGTATTTCAATCATATCAAAACCAGCTTCTAAAGCTCGTTTTGCAGATTTTCCAAATTTATCCACCACATCCTTGATGTCCTCTTTTGTCATTTCTCTTGGTTTCTGCATACGGTCACTAAAAGCTATGGGACTAGGCGCAAGACATTCCATGTAATCTACTGTTGACTTTCTACCTGCATGTGCCAATTGGATGCCCACTTTCGCACCATACTCGTGACAGATATCTACTAAACTTTTTAATCCTTCAATATGGCTATCATCCCAGATGCCTAAATCTCTATCAGATATTCTACCCTTAGGCTCTATAGCTGTTGCCTCTAATATGATTAAACCTACACCACCTAATGCTCTCGCAGCATAATGAACACGATGAAAACCTTGTACATACCCTGCATTATCCGCTGAATACATACACATAGGTGGCATGGCAATTCTGTTTTTGATGGTCAAATCTTTAATTTGATATTGTTCAAAAATCTTACTCATAGTAACCTCCTTCAATACTGTCTTATTTATTATATCATATTCTACCTTTTCCTGAGTCCGAAACGGTGATTAATTCTTTTGGATAAGGTTCAAAAATAGTCTGTTCCAGTAAATATTCATTGTTAAACCGAATGGCCCATGATTTTAAGACACTCATTAATGCAGATACTGGAATTCTTTGTTGGCTGTATTGTTCTAGTAGATCTAAAAAATAGGCTTTTTCTTGAGCTGACAAGTTTTTAGAAAAATATCCTAATAGATGCATAATCACGTTAACCACTCTTTTGGGTTGAGGTGTGGTTTTGAGTAATAAGGTTAAATGCTCTTCGTAAAGTTCTAAGACATGACCTATTGCATGCTTTTCATGATTTGCTACTAATTTCCCCAACGTCTTTAATTGTGTTTGGTTATACGCCATCATCAGGTATTTGTTATGACTGTGAAACTGGACTAAATCTTTCATTTTAGCTGTGTTTTTCACTTTTTTGTAAGAAGCTTTTGTGAATACATTAGTCAAAAAATGTTCTCTAATATTAAAATTTGATAACCTTCCCTCATCTTCAATCATTAATTCTGGAAAATGGTCTATCATTGCTCCACCAAAAAAACCTCTCGATTTATTGGATATGGCTTGGGTCTTACCATGACTTTTGTACATTTTAACTTCTTTAAATCCACATGAAGGAGAACGACTCTTAAGAATCATACCATCCAGGGCTAGTGTTTTGAGTTCTTCTAATTTTTTCTCAATATAGCTGTTCATGTCATCTGTGACATCTTCTCCTGTCATAGAATACACTAAACGTTCTTGATTTTCTTCGTTCATAATTTTTCGAATAGCTTGTCTAGGTGAAGGTAAGCCAATATCCATTTCAGGGCAAGCATAAATAAAGTTTACATAGGGCATAAATCTTTTCACTTCTGGGCTTACAATCTGGGAACCATCGTATCGACAATGGCCATGTTCTAAACATTTACTAATAAATAAGTTGGGTCTCTCAAATATCATCATAATCTCCTTCATATCTTAATATAACTGTTTATTGGCATCTTCTTCATATTGTTTAAATGGTTCTATACAAAGGTCTCTTTCGATTTGCTTCATATTTAACCGGCCGTCTTTTGTTTTACCTTGGAGTACATCGTATAAATACTTATCATCAAAACCTGCCTTTTCAGCATCGTCTCTTGTTGCCCCATAATATAAAACAGGAATTTTCGCCCAATGAATGGCACTATAACACATGGGACAGGGCTCGCATGTGGAGTAAATCTCACAATCAGACAAATCAAATCTGCCTAGTTTTTCTGAAGCTCTTCTGATGGCCACCACTTCTGCATGGGCTGTTGGGTCATGGGTCATAATGACTTGGTTATTGCCTTTGGATACAATTTCGCCATTACATACGACGACAGCCCCAAAAGGGCCTCCTTCTTTGTTGGCAATTCCTTTTAAAGCTTCTTCTACTGCTATTTTCATGTAAGGATTCATGTTCTCACCTCCTAGTGATGTGGGTCCTATTTCATTTTCTTATTGGCGCTACCTTTTATGATATACTAAGCATTGAAACATTTGCTTCCTTGCTTAGTATTTAGATCCTTTGTGGAGGATAAAACCATATCCTCGCTGCTTAGTATTTAGACCCTTTGTGTAGGATAAAACAGCATCTTCCCTGCTTAATACTTAGACCCTTTGCTTTTTTAAGATTTCAATGAAGCAAAGGATCACGTAATGCGCGACTTAGATGCATGTTTTATCCTTTTTAACTAAAAGAAAAGGAAGCAAAGGGCCACATAATGCGCGACTCGTCAACAGGACTCTTAGGTTCAGATGTTGTGTAAACAGCAGCTGACCTTAGAGACCGTTATCCAGGGACTCTACAGGGCTATCCTTCCACTTAGAAAGTGGAATCTTGAACTGTAGAGTCATCGGAGATACGTGTTTTATCCTTGATACGAATCAGCGAGAACCTGTTTTATGCTTTTTTACTAAAGTGAAAGGAAGAAAAGGGTTGCATCATGGGCGAGTTATCAAAAGGACTCTTGGGTTCAGATGTCGTAAAAACGGCATTTGAATCCAAGAGTCCTTAATATTTGCGCTGTCAATTATAGTAGCGCTACCCATCATGGCAGCACTAGCTTGTGATTTAAATGCATAAAAAGTCTTTAGCAGCTTGTATTTGTCTTTCTACCTCTTTAATAGCAGTTCCTCCAAATGATAATCGCCTATTCACACAGGCTTCTGGAGAAATATCAGGAATGAGCTGAATAGTTATTTGATGATCAACGGTTTTTAACTCTTCTTCTGTCAACTCTTCTAGCTGTTTTTCATTTATTTCACAGTATTTAACCATTTTACCGACTAGTTCGTGGGCTTGTCTAAAGGGAATGCCTTTTTGAACCATGTGTTCAGCAATATCTGTTGCTCCTAGAAATCCTTTTGCCATATGCTTTCGTATTGCATCTACTTTAAATGTTGTATGTTCAAGCATTTTTGAAAAAATAACCAGGCATTTTTTAAGTGTATCCAAACTGTCAAATAAAGGTTCTTTATCTTCTTGGAAATCTTTGTTATAGGCTAATGGTGTGCCTTTCATCACGGTTAACATGGCCATTAAGTCACCATAAACACGCCCCGTTTT
>SKID01000129.1 GCA_007116605.1 Tissierellia bacterium | reverse complement strand
GAGTTAAGAAGGATCTTTATCCGATAAATAATAGTCGTAAACCATTAAATATCGGATAAGTACTGTATATTTCTAGATAATGACTTCAAAGGTTCAGAGAAGAATAAAACTTCTACTGAATCAAAAGCACTGAAAATTAACAGTGCAAAATACCAAAAAATAAAAAACTAGAGGGTAATCAAATGGAAAGAACACTCACACTTGCGAATAGGCAATTTCAAATATCTATAGAATGGAAAAAACCAAACTTTAAACTGATATGCATTAATCGAGCGGAGGAAACACTGAGGCTTCAGACAGTGGAGAAAGACATTGAACGGATTAAAGAATTTTATCATTACGGTGATTTTACAAGATAGAAAAGTATTTAGTATTTGCTTAACAAAGAATGAAACAGATGACAATATGATGTCTTATGCCATTTCATTTTTGTTGCAAAACAAACATCAATGCACACAATCTTATTGTGTTAATTTATTTATGGTGAAGGTAGCGATTTAAACCATGTTTTTGAGATATTACATTTAATTCATGGGAGTAACGCAATACCAATCGAACTCTTGGATACAGAGGGCCTTTAAAAAACCAAATCAAGGTTAGAGGTCGTTATTCAGGCAAGCTAGAGGACCCATCTCATATTTGAGGATGTAGAGTTTGAGCATGATTAGTTATCGGATTAACCAATTTGAATGAATGCAGGCCAGTGTCTCTTGTGAGGACACTGGCTTTTGTTTTTTTTTGAAAAATTACTCAATCACGAATAGATACTAAGGTAAATGCTTTAAATGCTAGAAAGACCTAGTTTTTTTAATCAATGATTAATACTGTCATCCCTATTTTGTACAGGACTAGTTTGATCATGTTTGTTTAAGACAAAGAGAAAACAAATTAGGCATGAGATCTATCAAAAAATAGTGTAAAATAAAGTAAGTACATTCATAGGGAGGCGAAAAAATGCATTATCCATTGGAAAACATCATCGTTTTGGATATGACAAGAGTCTTAGCAGGACCATATTGTACCATGTTGCTGGCTGACTTAGGAGCTGAAGTTATAAAACTTGAAGTCCCAGGAAAAGGAGATGACTCCAGAGAATTTGGTCCATATATTCAAGACGAAAGTGCTTATTTTATGAGTCTCAATAGAAATAAAGAAAGCTTGACTTTAAATCTAAAAACTAAAAAAGGACAGGAAATATTTAAAAAATTAGTGTCAAAAGTAGATGTGTTAGTAGAGAACTTTAAGCCAGGAACTATGGAAAAATTAGGACTGGGATATGATACTTTAAAGTTGATTAATCCCAAACTTATTTATGCGGCATCTTCAGGTTTTGGACATACAGGTCCATATAGTCAAAGACCTGCTTATGATGGTGTGATTCAGGCGATGGGGGGAATTATGAGTATTACAGGCCAGAAAGAAGGAGTACCAACAAGAGTAGGTCCCTCAGTTGGAGATATTGTTGCGGGCTTATTTACAGCAATAGGTATTTTAGCTGCGGTTAACAAAAGAGTCTATACAGGGAAAGGAACCATGGTAGATGTTTCCATGTTAGATTGTCAGGTGGGTATTTTAGAAAATGCATTGGCAAGGTACTTTGTAACAGGAAAATCACCTCAGCCAGAGGGGAACCGGCATGCTTCTATTGTTCCATTTGAGCCATTTGAAACCCGTGATGGTCAAATCATGATTGCAGTTGGAAACAATCAATTGTGGGAGAAATTCTGCAGAGTCATTGGAAAAGAGTCATTAATACAAGACGAAAGATTTAAAACAAATCCATTAAGAAACGATTATTACAGTGAGTTGCGACCCTTGATCGCACAAGAAATCATTAAAAAAACAACAATAGAATGGCAAGAACTTTTTATTAATGGAGGTATTCCTAGTGGACCCATCAATAACATTGAAAGGGTAACCAAGGATGAGCAAGTCATCGCTAGGAACATGATTCAAAAAGTCAACCATCCCAAAATTGGAGAATCTCTTGTTCCAGGCATACCGATAAAAATTGAAGGTGTAGACGATAACATTCGCTTTGCAGCACCTACATTAGGCGAGCACAATGAGAAGATATTGTCGAGATATTTGGGATTAACAAAAGAAGAAATAAAAGAATTAGTTGAAGAGGGAGTATTGTAAGGGGTTAATTGGATAGCTTAATGATTATGTGTAGAGTGAATGAGTGCTAAGGTTTTTAAGACTAGATTAGACTGTTTTGCCGAAAGGGGTCTAATTTAGTTTTGCAATTGAGTTAAGAATAGAATGTTAATCTAAGAAATAAGTTGAGGTTGACAAGACGATTGTTCTCCTATATAATCCAGATTAGGACATGGGGGCCAACGAATTGGCTGAGACTGAACTGATACGGTTCTGACCATTTACCTGATCTGGATAATGCCAGCGTAGGGAGTTTCTTATCAATACACAAATCAATACCTACCATGACAACTACCAGACAGGTGGTTTTTTTTATTTTAAAGAGGAGGTAAAGATGACAACGTCAAATTTGAGTTTACAAGTTATTCCCAAAGTGCCTAATGAAGAAAATATTTACCCTGTAGTGGATAAAGTGATTGAAATGATTAAGTCTACGGGTCTTCCATACATAGTGGGACCCATGGAAACAACGATTGAAGGAGAATTGCCAACACTATTAACCATTGTGGAAAAAGCTCAAGAGATTTGTGTTGCCAACGGTGCAACAAGAGTATTAACCATTGTGAAAATTGATTACTCACCAAAAGGAGTCACCATGGATGAAAAAGTTGGAAAATATCGATAAGATGATAGGAAGAAAATTAAAGTCAGGTGTTTTTTACTTTAGTCTATTACTAGGTTGGGAGGTTGTCTGTAGAGTTTTTGAACTTCCCCATTACTTATTACCTTCTCCTACCATGATTGCTATAGAGTTGGTGAATACTTTTCCATTATTAATGAGTCATGCTCAAGTGACGATGACACAAGTGATGATTGGGTTTTTATTAGCCATTGGCTTAGGCTTCATATTGTCCATGGTGATGGATCGATATCAGGGTCTAAAAAACCTGATTTATCCCATGCTCGTTGTATCACAAACGATTCCCATTATGGCAATAGCACCCCTTTTGATGATATGGTTTGGCTTCGGTATTTTACCAAAAGTTATTGTCGTCGTTTTGGTGTGTTTTTTCCCTGTGACAGTGAGCTTGACAGAGGGTCTGTCATCTACTGATCATGAGTTAATAGACTTAATGAAAACCATGCATGCCACAGAAAGGCAAATATTTTTTAAATGTAAACTTCCAGCAGCCCTGCCATCTTTTTTTGCAGGATTAAGAATAGCGGCTACCTATAGTGTGATGGGTGCTGTTGTGGCAGAATGGGTAGGAGCTCAAAAAGGCTTAGGTATTTATATGACAAGAGTTATGAAATCTTATCGCACACCGGCATTATTTGCCAATATTGTAGTCATTGTAGTGATCACACTATTGTTTGTCTTGATGATTGATATGATTAGCAAAAAATGTATGCCGTGGAAAAATAATCAAAGAAGAATAGAAGAGAGAGGATAAATAAAATGATGAAAAATAAATGGATTATTGGATTAATCATAGTGATGTTGCTGATGACAACAGCATGTGGTGGGCAAAATCAAGGAGCTCAAGAGAAAGAAAAAGTAGTTTTTTCATTAGACTGGTTTCCAAATACAAATCACACAGGTGTGTATGTAGCACAAGCTAAAGGCTTTTTTGATGAAGAAGGTTTAGATGTAACCATTATTCAACCAGGAGAAGGAACCGCCGAGCAACTGGTAGCTTCGGGTAGTGCCCAGTTTGGCATTAGTTATCAAGAAAGTACTACATTTGCCAGAGCAGAAGGGATGCCCGTGGTTTCTATAGCCGCTGTAATTCAGAATAACACATCAGGCTTTATGTCTTTAGCTGAAAAAGGAATTCTAACACCAGCAGATTTTGAAGGGAAAAAGTATGGTGGATGGGGATCGCCTATTGAAATTGCCACACTTGAATATTTAATGAAACAAGTAGGAGCAGACATTAACCTTGTTGAGATTGTGACCATTGGAGATATTGATTTCTTCGCAGCTAGCCGTGCTGGCGATATTGATTTTGCATGGGTTTATGAAGGATGGTCGGTCATAGAAGCTGAGTTAAATGGCTATGACATCCATTATATGGATTTGGGAAAAGAAGCTGAGGTATTTAATTACTATACGCCGATTATGATCACAAGTGAAAAATTAATCAATGAAAATGAAGCCTTAGTAGAAAAGTGGATGAGAGCAGTAGTTAAGGGCTACCAGTTTGCTATAGAAAACCCTCAAGAAGCAGCCGAGATTCTATTAGAAGAAGTTCCTGAATTGGATACAGCATTAGTACATGCAAGTCAGGTTTTCCTTGCACAAGAATATCAAAAAGATGCATCCTATTGGGGCTATCAGTCTCTAGAGACTTGGGAAAGGTATAATCAATGGCTATATGAGAACGGCTTTATTGACACGATGATTGATTCAGAAGCAGCTTTTACAAATCGATTTGTTCAATAGGGGACAGTCCTTTAGTTTGCAATAAAAGCATAAAAGGTAGCGCGATGTTCTACTTTATTCAGAATGAAATAGTGTCCTCCCTGTTTAGTATTTAGGTCATTTGCTGGGGATACAACTGCTGTATCCAAATAAAGCGAATGCCTCAGATAAATGAATATTAGACAATAATCAAGGCAAACTTAATCGTCTCTCATGGAGGAATCAATGATGATGGAAAGAATAAAATTGACCCAAATAACAAAAAATTATCATATGGAAAATGGACGGGTATTAGAGACCCTTAAAGAGATCAATATGGTTTTGTATGATAAAGAATTTGTGTCCATTATTGGTCCGAGTGGTTGTGGAAAAACCACACTATTTCGACTGATGACAGGTTTAGACAAACCGGATGGTGGCGAAATTTTTGTCAATGGTCAAAAAAGAAGAGAAACCAATGAAAAAATTAGTTACATGCAGCAAAAAGATTTGTTGATGCCTTGGAGAACTATTTTAGATAATGTGAGACTGCCCTTAGAAATTGATAAAGAAGCGAATCCAGTGTCGCCGGAAAAAATGAACCAATTATTTGAGCTTTTCGGTCTGAAAGGATTTGAAAAAGCATATCCAAATACTTTATCAGGAGGAATGAGACAAAGAGCGGCACTTCTAAGAACCTTTATGGTAGATAGTTCGATGATGTTATTAGACGAACCTTTTGGTGCACTTGATGGAATTACCCGTTCACAGATGCAACAGTGGCTCTTGGATGTGTGGCAAAAAAACCAAAAATCCGTTTTCTTTATTACCCATGATATTGATGAAGCTATCTTTTTATCGGACCGCATTTATGTCATGGGGGGACGACCGGGGATGATTGTTGGAGAAATCCCAGTAGACTTCCAAAGACCACGCACACCAGATTTGATGGTAACCCCTGAATACTTATCTTACAAAGCTGAAATACGAAATCTTCTGACCCTGTTTCCAATAACGAAATGATACAAGTAGGTGATCTTTTGAATAGAAGTCATAGACCAAAATCCTACTATTTCTGTAGATATCCATTAATGAGGTGATTTCTTTAGCTGCTTTTAAGGTCTCTGTGAGATAATGTGTTTACAGGATAAGATAGTGGTGGTGTGTTGAACGAATAAAGGAGGCCGTTGATGCGTGGAAGTATTTATGCAGGATTAGTTGTAGTGGGTGTAGTATTATTGTTTTTTTTGCCTCGGTTTTTTCAGCAAAACAAATCAGTTAAAAGAGATAGTGAAGTAGAAATAAACAATGAAGAATTGTTGCTAGTACCAAGAATTAAGTCTGAGGAGGAAATTGTCATGAAAGAGATTTATTTAGCAGGAGGTTGTTTTTGGGGCTTAGAAGAGTATATGTCCAGACTACACGGTGTATTTGATGTGACTTCAGGATATGCAAATGGGAATACTGAAAATCCTACATATGAGCAAGTATGTCACCAAAATACAGGTCATGCAGAAACGGTACATGTTCGTTATGATAGCGAAGAAGTGGATTTAAAAACTTTATTGCAATATTATTTTCGTGTCATAGACCCTACTAGCCTTAACAAACAAGGCAATGATAGAGGATCACAATATAGGACAGGAATTTATTATATTCATGATGACCAAATCCCAATTATTCAAGAAGTCATTGATGAAGAACAAAAAAAGTATGAAAAACCCATTGTAGTTGAGGTGGAACCACTGAAGCATTATTTCTTAGCAGAGGAATATCACCAAGACTATTTAAAAAAGAACCCAAATGGTTATTGTCATATAGACATGTCTTTGGCGGATGACATTATTATTCCGGAAAATTTGTATCAAAAACCCAGTGAGGAAGAGATTAAAAACACTTTGTCTCCCATCCAATATGAAGTCACTCAAGAAAATGGCACCGAAAGACCCTTTACCCATGAATATTGGGACCAGTTTGCTAAAGGTATTTATGTCGATGTAGTGACAGGTGAACCCTTATTTTTATCAACAGATAAATTTGAGTCTAGTTGCGGTTGGCCTAGTTTTGCAAAACCTATAGATCAAGATGTGATTCAATACGTGGATGACAAAACTTTTAATATGATAAGAACTGAAGTGAGAAGCCGTATTGGCGACTCCCATTTAGGCCATGTATTTGATGATGGTCCAAGAGCTTTAGGAGGATTGCGCTATTGTATTAACGGTTCATCTCTAAAGTTCATACCCTATGAAGAAATGGATCAAGAAGGATATGGCTATTTGCTAAAACTTTTTAACTAAAGTTCTAAAAGAAGAAAGTACTTCTAAGTAAAAAACAGCCTAGATATTATTAAGCAGTGCATGCTAGAACCCGTCATTGAGAAACTGGGTCCTGCAAATTGTGGAATAGAACCAGCTAGAGTTGGATTCTATAGATAAGAGATGATAGCCCCATTCATCTTAAACAGTCATTGTTTGAGAATGGTACTATCATCTCTCGTTTTTTTGTCACCATTTAACCTAGTAGTTCATGGGACATGTTGGCTAAAATAGCAATTCCATCTAAGAGTGCTTTGTGGTTAAATGACATCTCTGGATGATGTAATCCTGGTTTTAAATCGCACCCTAGTCCCAGATAAGTAGTCTTAAGAGCAGGTTTTGCTTTTGTATACTCATGAAAATCTTCAGCACCAGTGGTTCGTCTTTCTCCCAATAGACCCTCCTTACCTAGTACAGCAGTAATACTGTCCCTAGCAACACGAATCATGTCCTCATGATAAACAGATGCAGGGAGTCCAGGAATAATAAGGGTTTCTCCACGACAGCCAATTGTTTTTGCTCCCGTTTCAATGGCAGAAACAACTTTGTTAATTAACTCAGACATGGCTTCATTGGTATCAGCCCGTAAATCTAAACCCATTTCAGCACTATCTGGGATAGATGAAATATTTGCACCACCACTTTTAATATAAGTGACTTTTGCAGAGGTTGGAATCGTAGGATTAATCCAAATGGCATTGACTGCATTAATAATGGCGGCGACTGCATCAATGGGATTATTTGCTAAGTGAGGGCGGCCAGCATGAGAACCTTGACCGTGGACACGCACACCGATGGAATTGAGTGCACCATGCCTCAGGGCTGAAATGGCTTGACCCCATTTAGCTTCCTCAGAAGGGCGTAAATGAATACCAATCATCATGTCTAAGTCGTCTAACACCCCATCTTGAATCATAGCTCTAGCGCCACTAGTGGTTTCTTGTTCTTCCGAAGGTTGAAAAATTAATTTTAAAGAACCTCTTTTGACAAGACCCAGTCTCTTAGCCACAATGCCAGTAAACAAGCCCATAGTGCTATGGGCATCATGACCACAAGAATGGATTGCGACGGACTCACCATCAATTAAATGCTCTAAGGCATCCATATCAGCACGAATACCTAAAACAGGTCCAGGAAGATCACTGTGTACATAAGCCATTAAGCCCGTACCACCAATCCCATGAAAAACCTGAAAGCCTTCGTCTTCTAAATACTTTGCAAGATAAGCAGCCGTTTTAAATTCCTGTGTGGCAATTTCAGGTATCTGATGAAGATCGTTAAAGACTTTCATGACAGCCTCTTCTAATAGAGTGACTTGTTCTTTAATAGATTTAATCATAGTCCACATCCTTTCTTACTTATTTCATGGCAAAAAACTATCAAACATATAGGTGACTTAAGATAATATCTATCAAACCCTTTAGATGTATATTATATCAGTTTTTTGTGGAATGGGCAAAATAGGGAAAAAGAAAGACTGTGTTAAT
>SKID01000265.1 GCA_007116605.1 Tissierellia bacterium | reverse complement strand
TCTTTTTTCCATATCTTTTATTAGAAGGTTTGCTATTTTACCTGTATAAAAATCTTGCCATCCATGGTCAGCCAAAGTCATAAATGTATTACCTAAATCAACTTGAACAAGCTTGTCTCCAGCTCCTAATGGTTGTCCATTTTTAAAATAAATCTTAGATGCCATATCATCTTGTAACAATAATTCTTTCTCTTTCATAATCAATCTATGTTGTAAAGCTGATATGGGAAATCCCTCCATGCAATTGTCAATGGATGGCTTCAGTATTTCTGAAAAAGATAATTGACCATATCTTTCATGCAAATAGCCTAATGTAGCGGGTGTAGACGGCACTGTAGTAGCACGAATTCCCGTTTTCATAGGTTTCTCGGGAGTTTTTCGAGGTTGGATTCTGAAAGGAGCTCTAGATGACCCATCTAAAGCGAACAGTTTGTTCTGTTCTTTTAAATACACTAATGCCATGCTTTGACCACCCAAACCAGATGCTTGCGGCTCCGTAACACCTAAACAAAAAGCTGCTGCTACAGCTGCATCCACTGCATTTCCTCCTGCATTGAGCACCTTCAAGCCTGCTTGTGTTGCCTGACTTGACGCAGTAGAAATCATTCCCTTGGAAGATTGTCCTTGTGATATTTTTCTTGTTTTCATCATTAAACCTCTATGGCTGTGGAATTTTTGGAAACTGATTCTTTGCGTTATGGACATGTTTTATGCAATGACTAAAAATGCTAACTTATCTAGAAGGTCAAATATTTTCCCGTATCGCGTCTCTTTTAATGCCTTTTTTTCTTTGATTTTAATATTATCAAAAAGAAATCAAATGTGAACAGTGAGGGAAATGTTTTGGTAAAGTAAAGGAGTGTCCCCTAGACTTTAATTTTATCACGTGTCATGTCAATGTGCTATCTTTGTTTGGACATTTAATCATAAAAAAAACACTTCGGTTATTTCGCCCGAAATGCTTGAGTTTTTTAATCAAACTAAAGGAGTGTCCCCTTTAGTCTGACATCATTGCACGCAGTTTGTTTTCCTTATACTGATTAGTAAATAGTTGATAGTAGTGTCCTTTAACAGACATCAATGTGTCATGTGTGCCTTCTTCAATGACTTCTCCTTTGTCAATGACTAAAATTCGATCTGAATTGACGATGGTTGATAATCTATGAGCAATGACAAAAGAAGTTCGTCCTTTTAAGACTTTACTAATAGCATCTTGGATTTTCTTTTCAGTTTCCGTATCAATGGAAGAAGTTGCCTCATCTAATACAAATATTTTAGGATTGGCGATAACTGCTCTGGCAAAAGAGATGAGTTGTTTTTCTCCTGTAGATAGTTTTCCCCCTCCTTCTCCAACTTGTGTTTGATAGCCTAAAGGAAATCTCTCGATAAAGTCGTGAGCGTTCACCAATTTGGCAGCGTGAATGATTTCATCCATAGAGGCATCTAACTTGCCAAAACGAATATTTTCTTCAATGGTACCACTAAATAAGTGAGGTGACTGCAAAACATAACCAATGTTTTCATGTAGCCATGATAAAGACCTGTCTTTATAATTTGAACCATCTATACATATTTCACCTTCTGTCGGTTCATAAAACCTGCAAATCAGATTGACAATGGTGCTTTTTCCCGATCCCGTCTCACCCACTAAAGCAATACTTTCTCCTGCTTTAACCTGTAAGTCAAAATTTTCTAAAACAGTCTCTCCGTTTTTGTAGCGAAAAGTGACTTGTTTAAAATCAATATGACCTTCTAAAGGTTCCCAGTTTTCTCTTTTAGGGTCAAGTAGGGTGCCATATTTTTCTAAAACAGTTTCGCTATCAAATACATCTAGCTCTTCATTAACTAATGACATCACTCTCTCTGCAGATGCTTGTGCTTGTTGTAATTCAGCAATGACTCGTGCTACTTCCCGTATGGGTTCAAAGTACTGAGTAGCATAAGATATAAACAAGACTAGCGTTCCGTACGTCAATGTTTCTGCTATGACACGATTCCCGCCACTCCAAACTACCAATGCCATAGAGACACTCGATAATGTTAAAACAATAGGTAAAAATAGTGCTGAAAAAGTGATTGCTCTTATAGAGTTTCTTCTCATATCCCCTGTAATGGACTGAAATTCTTGCAAATGCTTTTCTTCACCCACTAAAACTTTTGTAGTCACTGCCCCAGAGATCCCTTCGCTAAATGCACCGGTTATTTTAGAGTTGATTTTTCTGACTTGTCGATAAGCCTCTAAAATTTTCTTCTGAAAATAAATACTAATAAGGGCTAGTAAAGGGACCACTGCTAATGTAATTAATGCTAATTGCCAATTGTATATGACCATAAATACGGCAATGATCACCATCAATGATAGGCCCCAAATAATATCTACTAAGCCCCATGAAATGATTTCTCCCAATCTCCTAATATCAGAAGTCATCCTCGCCATAATCCACCCATTGGGAGTTCTGTCGTAATAAGAAAAAGATAATTTCTGCAACTTTAAAAAAGCTTCTTCTCGAATATCATAAGCTAAATTCATTTCAATTTTTCCCGCTGTAGCTATAAAGATAAAAATATTTGTCGCTTGCCATAAAATTAATAGAATAAACTGAAAAATAAAAGTTTCAATGCCATCCATTTGTTGTGGTACGATGAAATCATCAATGGCTCTTTGAGTCATTTGAGGAAAAATTGCATCTGCTAAAGCCACACTAAACATAAAGAAAATCAATGTTGCCACTAGTTTTTTATAACTGAAAACATAGCGAAATACTTTTTTCCAAATCTTAAAATCTATTTTCTTAGAATACTCTTGTTCTTGAAATTCATGAACAGACATACACACCTCCTGTTACGCTTCTAATGCTTGAATCGTCTGCATTTGCATATCCCATATTTTATGGTAGTAGCCTTTTTTCTCCATGAGCTCATCATGAGTACCAGACTCAACTACCTTACCGTCTTCTATCACCATAATCCAATCTGACTCGTATACTGATGCCACTCGATGAGAAATGATAAAACTCGTAATTCCTTGTCTTCTTTCAGACAATGCTTTTCTTATAGCAATATCTGTCTCAGTGTCTACTGCGCTAAGGGAGTCATCAAAGGCTAATATCGGATAATCATTAATCAATGTCCTTGCTATCGCTAATCTTTGTTTTTGACCCCCCGATAAAGTAACTCCTTTTTCACCTACTAAAGTATCATATCCTTGATCAAAGCTTTTTATGACATCATGAATAGATGCTGTTTTAGCTGCTTCATAGATGGCTTTTTCAGATGAATTGTTACTAAAATTAATATTGTCACGAATGGTTTTAGAGTAAAGAAAGGGTTCTTGTAGCACAATGCCAATATGTTGTCTTAACCACTTTTTTTGAATACTTTGAATCGGAACACCATCCATTAAAATCGTTCCCTCTGTGGGATCATATAGTCTCCCTAGTAAATGAATCAAGGATGATTTTCCTGATCCCGTTCTACCGATTACACCGATTGTTTGTCCTCTCTCCACTTGAAAAGAGACTTGATTAAGTACTTTCCGATTTAAATCATCCGGGTAAGAAAAGGATACATTATCGAAAACAATCTGACCGGTGATAGGGGGACACTTCTCTTCTTCACTTACTTTTTCAATGGGTTTATCCATAATCTCCTGAATACGATCAGCAGCAACCATTGCTTTTCCTAAATCTGATAAAATTCGCCCCATCTGTCGTATAGGCCAAAGTAATCGATATTCATATTGGACAAATACAATAATACCACCTAGAGTGATTTCACCAAGATTAGCAAAATAAACTCCAGAGACTAATACTAAACCGATTGATGTAAAGGCTACAAAATCAGAAATAGACCAATAATAGGCCAAGTATTTAATGAGTGTGTACGTTTTATCTGTATATTCTCTGTTTTTTTTCTTAAATTTGTCAATCTCATATTTTTCTCTTGAAAAAGCTCTGACTACTCGCGTTCCACTTAAATTTTCTTGAATCACTGTTGACATCTCTGCTTCTGCTTCATCTGACAACCTAAAGGCTGTTTGTGCCTTAAGAAAAAAGACAAAAGCAAAGATAAAAATCACTGGCGTCAGTGCCATGGCAGCTAATGTCATTTTCCAACTCAACTGAATCATCACGTAAAGAGCAATGCTCACCATAAATATCGCTCTTCCCACTTCCATAAATTGTACTGCTAAAAAGCGACGTACAGTATCAATATCAGAAGTGGCTCTCTGTATCAGATCGCCAGAATCTGAATTTTTATGGGTATCATAATCTAAATGCTGTATATGATTATATAGATTGTCTCTCATGTTTTTAGCAATATTCTCTGAAGCTTCTGCAGACAAGCGATTGGCAAAAAACATTAAAACACCGTAAATGATTGTGACTATAATAATCATCACACCACCTACCCACAAATTACTTCTTAACCACTCTGTTCCTCCCATCCTCTGTACCATACTTGCTACTAAAAAATGTTCTGGATCTATTTGTCCAATAAAAGTATCCACTAATACTTGAATAATGACTGGCACCATTAAAGAAAAGCCAACAGATAGTCCCATTAGTAACATTGACGCAACATATTTCATTCTATTATTTTCCATAAAAGCCCATAGGCTCTTTAATTTTTCCATGACTCCTCCATCAATACATAGATTGTATCCAACAAAAAACCGCAGACTGCTTATACAGACTGCGGTTATCTACAATAAAATTAAGGGATATCCACTCCAAGAGGCTGTATAAACAAATCAAAAATAGACGCAAAAACTCCATCAAAAACAACTGTATTCGGTTGACTTGTTGAAAATAATCTGATTTTGTCCATTTTTTTGCCTCCTTTCCCTAGTTTTAACCCAATATCAAAGAAATATGCTTGTTTTTCTCTTTTTTAGGTCTCTTAAATAGAATAGCTCAAACCATGATGGGTGTCAATTAAAAAAGTATAAACAAATGGTATTAATTAATAAGCCAACCTAATCAATCGACCACTCATAGGGGACACTTCTGTCTTTGGACCTACCATTTCGTTGTTAAAAATATCATAAGCGTCCCAAGTATCTATATCAAGAGTAACTGCTTCCTCTGAAGCATTGATAATAATAAACAACTGATCTTCACCGTAACTGCGAAAATAACTTAAATAGCCATCGCCACATTTTCCAAATGTAAAGTCTCCTTGCTTTAAAGCTTCCGAGTGTTTGCGGTAATTCATGATTTGTTCATACCAGGACTTTAATTCTACATTTTCTTTATCCCATGGAAAAGCCCCTCGGCAATAGGGATCTGCAAAGCCTTCCATTCCTACTTCATCACCATAGTAAATGCATGGAACACCTGGAAAAGTTCCTTGTATCATAGCCATCAGTTTGACTCTTTGAATGCCTTTTCTGCGCTTTTCTTCGGTTAACTGATAGTTAAACGCTGTATCTGGGCTTTCTGAAGCTTGCATCTCAGCTTCTCCTAAACAAGTCAATAAGCGAATCGTGTCATGGGTTCCTGCTAAATTCATGTTGGCAAAAAAGTAGGGCTTTGGATAATTCTCATATAGGGACATCATCTGACGCTTCACTTGTTGCCCTGTGGATTGACCCAACAAGAACTCTGTAAATGCATTTCTGAAAGGATAGTTCATCACACTATCTAACTCATTCCCCCAAAAATATTGACGTAATTCTCCATAGCTTTCTTTATTTGAAGCATCTTCCCATACTTCCCCTAGCAAAACAGTTTCATTATCTACTGACTTGATGGCTGTTTTTAATTCAGCAATAAACCTATCCGGTAACTCATCTGCAACATCCAATCGCCAGCCTTTTGCACCTCTTTTTATCCATTTTTTTACAATGCTATTTTCATCTGTAACAATATATTTTAAGTAAGAAGGGTGCATTTCATTCACATTGGGTAAAGCAGGATTGCCCCACCAGCAATCATATTGATCAGGATAGTCTTCAAATCTAAACCATTCGTAATAGGGTGATTGTTTAGATTGATAAGCACCTTGCGTATGAAACTTGTCTTTTTTATTAAAGTAAATGCTATCATCTCCTACATGGCTAAATACTCCATCTAATATAACATGAATTCCTTCTTGTTGACATGCTTTAATTAACCCATCAAAGGCCTCATCTCCACCTAAGCCAGGGTCTACTAACTCAAAATTTGCTGTGTCATATCGATGATTGCTATTTGCTAGAAAGATAGGATTTAAGTAGAGAATAGAAACTCCAAGAGACTTTAAGTAGGGGATTTTTTCAATGATTCCCCATAGATTACCACCAAAAACATCCCAATAAACGATTTTACCTTGCTCATCCTTAATATAACGGGGACGGTCTTTCCAAGATTTATATTCCACAAACCCTTCTCGATCTTTATAAAAGTCTTTCTCACCACTTTTAAAAAACCGGTCAGGAAAAATTTGATACATTATACCTTGTGTGTACCATTCTGGAACTGTGATATCAGGTTGATGATAAGTTATCTGATAAGGATAAGGGTCATAATCAAATAGATGATGCTCTCCACCTAAACGATCTAGGCTATTGCCAATATAATATGTCTTGTTATTCATCATCACTTTAAAATAGTAATGTACTAATCCCGGCTGACTTAAACCATCATATCGTCCTTCAAATATTGTAAATTCATCTTTTAGACCCTTTTCTTCCATCGGTATTTCAAAGGTTTGCTCTCTCTCAAGAACCATTAAGGAGCACTGTGCCGGTTCAGATTGTCTGATTAACACTCTAAAATAGATGGCCGTTCCCGAAGAAACGGCGCCAAATGGATATTTAAAAAAAGTATTTTGTGAATCAAATTGAAATGTCATACTATCATCCTTCGATTATTTGATCATATATGCTTTGATAAGCTTTGGCCGACTGAGTCCAATCATAATTTGATTGAAAAGCATTCTTGGCTAAATTTTCCCATAAATCTTGATTTTTCTCATAAATACATACCGCTCTTTTAAACTCGGAAAGCATTTCATGTGCATTATAGGCATTAAACATAAAACCATTACCTTGTGCTGTTGTCACATCGAATTTTTGAATGGTATCATTTAATCCCCCCGTTTTTCTCACAAGGGGTATTGCACCATATTTTAGTGCTATAATCTGTGTTAAACCACAGGGTTCAACTCTTGAAGGCATTAATATCATATCGCTAGCAGCATATATTTTAGAAGCCATTCCTGAATCAAATGTTATATTCACAGACGCATGTTCTGGATAACGATGTTCGATTTCCCTAAAGATACTCTCATATCTAGATTCTCCTGTTCCCAACAGAACTAAATAAATCCCCATTTGCATCATTTCATATATCACATGTGTAATTAAATCGATTCCTTTTAATTCATCCAAACGTGACACAATCCCTACCAATGGCTTGCTATCATCATATTGAAAACCTAACTCTTCCATAAAGATTTTTTTGTTTTCTCTTTTTTTCTTTAATGATCTGGTATAAGGAACCCATACATGAGGATCTTTTTGAGGATGGTTACTGTCATAGTCAATCCCATTTAATATTCCTGTCATTTTATACTGATTATCTTTAACAACGCCGTGAAGTCCTTCTCCGTAATACTCATGGGTTAATTCTCTTGCATATGTTGGGGATACTGTGGTCACATGATCTGCGTTATATATACCTGCCTTCATGAGATTGGTATCTCCTTTGAACTCAATGTCTGATGTGAGTTCTGTTGGCTTTAATCCTAGTAAATCCATCAACGTTTCCCGACCATAAATCCCTTGATATTTGATATTATGGATAGTCAATACGGTTTTCATGTATTGATAATGTTTTCGATAATGCTTGTTAAGCAAAAATGGAATAGCTGCAGATTGCCAATCATTAACATGTAAGACGTCTGGCCAGAAACCAAATTTTGGCACAAATTCTAATACTGCTTTACTAAAAAACAAATATCTTTCAGCTTCGTCAAAATATCCATATAGTCCATCTCTTTTAAAATAATAATCATTTCCCAGGAAATAATAAGTCACTTCTTCGTGAACTAATTGAAATATTTGACAGTTCTGTTTTCTCCAATTTAAATTAACTTCATATCCTCCCAAAAACTCTAATTGATCTTGAAATTTTTGAGGCATATCTTTATAAAGAGGTAGTATGACTCGTATTTCAGTTCCCTCTTTTTTTAATGCCTTTGGCAAAGAACCTGCAACATCTCCAAGGCCGCCACTCTTTGCGAAAGGTGCCGCTTCTGATGTAACATATAAAACTTTCATAGCAACCTCCCCTTATACAATAGAATCTTTTTTTATCACTAAAGGATCGTCCATCGTTCCCACTAATATCTTATTGCTGTTTATTTTCACATACTTGTCCAAAACTGCATTGGCCACCACGCTATTTTTTGATATTACACATTGTTGCATGACAATACTGCTCTTAATCTT
>SKID01000365.1 GCA_007116605.1 Tissierellia bacterium | reverse complement strand
ATTTGCTTCATTTAAATAATAAAAAAGCAAATGACCTAAATACTAAGCAGCGATGATACGGTTTTATCCTACACAAAGGGTCTAAATACTAAGCAGGGAAGATGCTGTATTATCCTCAACAAATGACCTAAATACTAAGTAGCGAAGATGCGATTTGATCCTTAAAAACAAAACGGGTAGCGTTTCAAACGCTACCCGACCCCTAAAGTCCTTTTAATTCTTAGTTGTTAAGGTTTTTTGAACCAAATGCTCCACAATATCTGGTATCCTCTCATAAACATCTTTTGCAAACACGCGCTCAGTCGTTTTATGCAAATCTTTACCCCAAGGACCAATGTTGACTACAGGCATACTAATACCTGACAACTCATCAAAAGGAATATGGTAGATGATGTCCCATCCTGGACTATTCTCTTTAACCACTGCAATATCTTCTTCCTGCCCTGACCAAGATGCATAAGATAAATCTGAAATCCCCATAAAAAACCCTTGTTTCTCGTAAAACACATTGTATTTACCTTGACTAAATTCATTAATTGCTCTATGTAAATCGAAAGCCATTTTTCTGTCAATGGAATCATTATTGATATGAGGATAATAGGGTCCTGACAAAGCAACCACAATAGCAGGCCCTTCTAAAGCAAGCCAATCAACAATAAATTCAATCAATCGAGTGGCTGCTTCTGGTAAATTGATTTTATTTTTACGCAGCAATGCATTTACTTCTGCCTGATACTGTGTATACTCAGCAATAAATGTATCACCACTATGACATCCTTGTTGATATAAGTCTTTAAAAGTAATGACTTGAGGCTCAAATCCATTAAAATCTGGCTCTTGACCCGTCAAGTTGCAATAATTTTCATATGCATCTTCAAAATGATTTAAGGTATCTCTTAATGTTCTTTTTGACAAAGAAACGAGTTTAGACATAATGGTATGAGTCGATCTTGTAAAAGTAAGCCAGTTAAAATACCCGGTTGCCGCTTCCGGTATTGAAGCATCATAAGCTTTTTTTCTGTCTTTCAAATTAACCCATACTGGAGGAGGTGTCGCTTCCCTATGATGGACATCACAAAGATCTACATTGAGCTCAGTTTTTCTTTGTAAGTCTGCTAAGACTAACGAAGGATTAAATCCATTGAAAGGATCTCCAATATGGCTTTTTACACCCTTTACATATAATATGGGCATCACTTTTCCTACTGAACCTTCATAGTACAAAGCATGACCCTTTTTTTGATTAAAATAGGGCTCACAATTAACTGTTAGAACAAATTCTAAATCGTGTTTTTCTCTTAACTGTGTCATCAGTGGCACCGCCTGCAACATCCCTTGAGATAATCTCTCCTCATCTGGCACACTTAACAACAAAATATTACCCTGAAACTCCGGGTTTTCTGACCATTTTGATAAAAGGGCTAATTGTATCGCTGCTCCAGACTTCATATCTGCCGAGCCTCGCCCAAATATCCACTCCCCAGATTCTAAATCTCTTCTGACTTCCTGGGATAATTTACGTTCTTTTAAAGCTTTTTCTAGCTGATCAGGTATGAGGGCATGATGTTTTAATTTTCCGTATTCTTCAATATCTACAGCATCATGATGATGAATCATAACCACTGTTTCTTTTCCTTTACCTTTTAGTAAAGACCAGACCACGTTCCTTCCATGAGGGTCATCTTCCAAAGGCAATAGTCCATATAAGTCATCTCTTTGAAAAAAATAAGGTTGAGATCCAATCCAACGATAAATGAATTTTTCAATAGCCACTTCCATTGGTGTGTTAGTATCACTTTGTATCGACATCAAGTCTAAAAATAGGGGTTTTATGATTTTATCATGCATTATTATCACCTCTGTTGTCTATCATATAATAAATCACAATGATTATCTAGTGCACGATTAGAAAAAGTCTCTAATCAATCTTCACTTGTAATGACGACTTAAAAAACAACCACCTTAGTTAGAGGTGGTTGTATCTTGTTGCATAACGCGACTATTTATAGGCTCGTAAAACCTATCACCAAGTAAACCACTAATGCCAATCCTCCAGTAATCAAAGCATATGGCAATTGTGTCTTCACATGGTCAATATGATCTGCAGCAGCTCCTGTTGAGGCAAGGATTGTCGTATCTGATAATGGGGAACAGTGATCTCCAAATACGCCACCACCTGCAACCGCCGCAAATGAAGCCATGACTAATGGACTCAATTGCCCACCTGAAAGTGCGAATGCTAAAGGTAATGCAATCGGCATCGTAATGGCAAAAGTACCCCAAGAAGTCCCTGTGGAAAACGCTACGAAGGCAGCAATTAAGAAAGTAATCGCTGGCAATACTTGTGGCGTTATGAATCCTTCTGTCATTTGAATAATATAGTTCGCAGTACCCATTGTGACACTTAAAGACTTAAGTGTATAAGCTAAAGCTAATATCATAACTGCAGGAACTGCACCTTTAATCCCATCCGTAGCTGCATCCATAATATCTTTAAGAGGTATTCCTTGAATTCTCATACTAATTGACATAAAGATAATAACGATTAAGAAGGCTTCCATTGTTTTTGCTGATCGTGTTGTAAGATGAGTGGTTAATGCAATGGCAATAATCATTAAAACTGGCAATAGAAAGTTAAGTACAACACGTGTTTGAATGCCTGGATGAGCTTCCATTTCTGTCAATTCTTTTCCTACCAAAGGTATAGCACCATCACGAAGCAATTTCCCTTCGTTCATTGCTCTATCCTCTGCTTTTTTCATTGGTCCAAAGTCTTTAATAATACCTGATGCGATTAGTCCAACAAAAACAACTGTGATTAATGCATAGAAGTTGTAAGGAATAGCACGGATAAATAAACTCATGGCATCTTCTATATTTTCAATATTCCCAACACCAATGGCTAAGCCACTTAAAAATGCTGCCCATCCTGTAATAGGAACAAGAACACTGACAGGCGCTGCGCCTGAGTCAGCAATATAGGACAATTTTTCTCTGGAGATTTTGGCTTTATCAGATATCTTTCTCATTGTAGCCCCGGCAAATAATGGACTAAATGAATCACTGAAATAAACAACAAAGCCTAATAACCATGTAACAATTTGAACAGACTTTCTGCTTAAGTTTTTGTCATTCATGTACTGGGAAAACCCTTGAATGGCTCCTGTTTTTTGGAAAAACGCTACCAATACACCTATAAATGTATTTAACAGCATAACCCAAGCAAATCCCGTTGTACCAATACTTGTTCTAAGTAGTCCTGGAAATCCTAGTATTCCTTGCCCCGCAAGAAAAGTCCCGGTAATAATAGCGATCATCAAAGAGATGACTGTGTTACGTGTTGCAAAAGCTAAAGCAATGGCAATAAATGCTGGTAATACTGAAATAATACCCATGTTGACTGGTTCCATTTTCTTCCTCCATAAAATTTATTTTTTAATAAAATTTGATGACTTTGTAACTGTAGCTGGTGGAACTGGGTCTAATAGCCTGTCCCCAATGCCTAAAATATCTTCCGGTTTAATCCAAGGTCTATTTTGAAGTCCACTGGTTTCCTCATGTGTTAAGTATCCTTTGTAAGTAGTTAAACTTCTTCTTAAATAACCGTCTCTGACACACGCTTCTTCTATTCCTAAGTTCATGATATTTCTAAAATGAGGTAGTACAGATGCTGCATAGGCAATGGAAGTTGAGTGGGAAATAGCTCCTGGTATATTGCTGACACAATAATGTACAACACCTTCTTCTATATATCTTGGATTATCATGAGTGGTTTCTCTAAATGTCTCAATCACACCGTAATCATTGCTAATGTCTACAATAACAGATCCTTTTGGCATCATACTAACCATTTCTCTATCCATTAAAAAGTCTTTGCTTCCTTTGGGCCATTTTACACAATTGATGACTAAGTCCATTTCAGGCAATAATTGCTTAATGTTATATTTAGAAGAAATACCTGTATTCACCTTTTCATTATACATGGCTCCAATTTCTCTTAAAGTGGTAATGTTGATGTCTAACACAGTCACCCAAGCACCTAAAGATTGTAATACTTGTAAAGCTGCTTTACCTACGATTCCACCCCCTAAGATTAAAACTTTGATTCCTGGTGCTCCTGCTAAACCACTGACAAACTTACCACTGCCACCATGTATGGACAAAAGAGACTCTAGTCCCATTAAGGCTCCTTGTTTACCTGCTGCTTCACAATTTGGTGATCCATGTCGGTGAGAATCTTCCGCTGTAAAAGCAATGACTTTTTTGTCTAACAAGGCTTGCACTTCTTCTGGATGGGATGCTGGATGAATGCATGTAAAAACGATTTGATTTTCTCTTAATAAATCATATTCTGCTGGCTCAATTTCTTTAACTTTAGCCACAAAATCACACATTGAATAAATTTCTTCCATAGTGGCAACGATTTCCGCACCTACATTAGAATAAGATTCATCACTAAAACCTGCTAATTCTCCTGCATCTTTTTGAACAAATACCTGATGCCCATCATCAATGATTGTGGATACTTCTGATGGTGTGGCAATCACACGAAACTCTCCCACTTTTATATCTTTTAAAACGCCAAATTTCACTTTATAACCTCCTGAAAATGAATTACTATGTTATAATGCAATTTCAATGCCAATTATTCATAACACTTCTATGATTTAAAAATGACCCTATTAGCTGATTTGCCATGATAACACACTATTTCCATCATCATTCAACATAAATATTGCTCATATCTGAGCATGTTACCGCCCAGATATGAGCAACTGTGTGATTTAACTAACAATTATTATTTTTATTGCCACAGCCCTATATGGGTGCTTCTTTAAATTAAATCATAATGCTTTGCTTTTCTTTGAAGGGTTTGTCTTGGAACAGAGAGCACTTTACCTGCTTGAGACACATTATAACCTGTCTTACGTAAAACATCATCTATGATCGCTTTTTCATAACTTTGTATCATTTCATTTAAAGGCTTAATTTGCGTTTCTTGTTTGATGCCATCACCATCATAGAGTTGCAGTTCTTTCATTTTTAAAGCAATATCTTGATAATTAAGTCTTTCTTGATCTTGCTTTGCCATACTGATTCCATGAATGATGATGTTTTCTAACTCTCTTATATTGCCAGGCCAATGATAACTCGATAGTTTTTCTAATAAATGCTGGCAGACATATTTGACATTTTTTTTGAAAATTTTATTGTATTTTAATACCATAAAGTTGACTAATAACGGGATGTCATCTTTTCGATGTCTTAATGGTGGAATATTCATATTCAAAGCACTGAGTCGATAGTAAATATCTTTTCTTAAAAATCCTTTTTCAATGCATTTCACTGGTTCTTCATTAATGGCTGCAATGATTTTAATATCTACTGGAATTTCTTTTTTTGAACCCACGCTTCTAACGGTTCCCTCTTCTAATACTCTTAAGAGCTTTGATTGCAAATGTAAGGGCATCGAATTAATCTCATCTAATAACAATGTCCCTCCATTAGCCATCTCAAGGAGTCCTACATTATCTAATGCCCCTGTAAAAGCCCCTTTAGATGTCCCAAACAAAATACTCTCAAGTAAGTTTTCTGGTATAGCGGCGCAGTTTTGAGAAATAAAAGGCTTATCTTTTCTTTGACTTACCTTATGGATTGCATGTGCAAATAGCTCTTTTCCAGTGCCTGTTTCACCATAGATTAGTGTGGGTAAATCACAGCCTGCCGCTACCAAAACATAATCTTTAAGCGACATCATTTCTCTATTATTGGTAATAATGCTATCTAATGAATACTTAGCCTCTCTTTCATGTCCCTTCAATGACCCTACTCGATGATTTTCAAACAATGCGGTACTCATATCTAAAAGGCCTGCATCAGATAATTGAACCTCTTTGATAGCCATAAAGTCTTTTTTGAACATTTCTGCATTCGTTTCATTCACAGAAAGATCAATGGCACCGACAATAGAGTTGCCTGACTTAATGGGTATGGATAGTGAGGTGATTTTTATCTCCTGTCTTTCTTTGGATTTTAAAACTTGGTTTTCCATATAGATTGGCACACCTAATGCCATGGCACGATAAGTACTGCTTGTTTCTTCATCTAAATTTTCATACACATCCAAGAACTTCTTGCCTACCACCTCATACTGAACTTCTGGTGTATTCATCAACTTGTTATTAAACTTTGCAGTAAATAAAATCTCGCCTTTTAGATTAATGATGGTGATGCCATCAATGTATCCACGACCATTAAATAACTTTTCCATTAATTTCATACCATCACTCCTTCGTCATCAAATCACTAGCATTTGATCTCAGGTCTTAGTCTCTTTTTAATTTCTCTAAATCTTCATTTTTTCCTATCACCATCAAGACATCTTTCGCTTTTATTTTGTAATCAGGTGATAAAACCAATGTTATCTGTTCGTTCTCTTTTATCGCAATAACATTTATATTAAAACGACTCCTAAGATTTAACTCCACAAAATCTTTGCCTATCCACTCATCTAAAACCACTAATTCCATAATACTATAATCATCTGATAATTGAATGTATTCTAAAATATTATCAGAGGCCAAGCTGTTTGCCAGACGAATTCCCATTTCTTTTTCTGGAAAAATCACCATATCTGCACCCACTTTATACAAAACTTTACCATGTAAATCACTCTGTGCTTTTGTAATCACTTTTTTTACTCCCACTTCTTTCAACATTACCGTAACCAGTATAGAAGATTGTAAATTGCCTCCCATGGAAACCACAGCTACATCAAAGTTACGTAACCCAAGAGCCTTGATTGTTGTTTCGTCTGTTGCGTCTGCTTGCACAGCATGAGTGACATGATCAGCAATATGTTGAATCACATCTTCATGTTCATCAATCACCAAGACTTCTGCGCCTAGACGAACTAACTCCATAGCCACACTTGATCCAAAACGACCACATCCAATAATAACAAATTGTTTACGCATATATTCCTCCTTTATCCAATTAATACTTTGCCTTCAGGTAGACGTATCCCACAATTACCATTGCGTTTTTTTCTTCGAGTCAAAGCAATGACAATTGTCAAAGGTCCTAATCGACCGAAAAACATTGCCATTGTTATAATGACACGTCCAACATTTGATAAATCTGAAGTAATGCCTTTACTTAATCCAACTGTTCCTAATGCTGACACCGTTTCAAATAATATCTCAATAAATCCTAACTCCCCATCTGTAATCAACATTAAAAATGTGATTAACAAGACCACACACATCCCTAAAGTAACTAGCGCTAATGCTTTATTCGAAATCTCTCTTGATATTCTTCTATTAAAGATTTCTGTTTCTTTAGTCCCCTTAATCACAGCAATGACATTAAAAATCACAATGCCAAAAGTGGTGGTCTTGACACCTCCTGCTGTGGAGCCTGGAGAACCACCAATAAACATTAATATAACAAAAATCAACAATGTTGGCGTCTGAAGTGCACTGGTATCCAAAGTATTAAATCCTGCTGTACGTGTGGTAATACTTTGAAACATGGAGGCCATTATTTTTTGTGGCACTGTCAAATGTCCTAGTGTTTCAGGATTAGAAAACTCTAAAACAAATACCACTAAAAAACCTAAAAAAAGTAGAACCCCTGTCACCGATAGAACAATTTTTGAGTGAAAAGATATTCTTTTAAATTGTCTAAAATGAACGATATCCATTAAAACAAAAAAACCAATCCCTCCCATTAATATCAACAACATTGTGGTTATGTTAATAATGGGATCTGCCACAAAAATGGTATAGCCTCTGCCATACCCAATTAAATCAAAACCTGCATTACAGAAAGCAGATACCGCATGGAAAACACTAAAAAAGATACCTTTAGCAAAACCATAGATAGGAATATATCTAATTGATAAAAAGACTGCTCCTATAAGCTCAATCACAAAGGTGGCAATGATCATATTTCGTGTTAATCTCACCACACCAGAGATAGAAAATTGATTTAAGGCTTCTTGCATCACAATACGACTTTTCAATGTGATTCTTTTACCTGCTACAAAAGCAAAAGCAGTCGTCATTGTCATAAAGCCTAGGCCGCCTATTTGTATCAATAATAGTATTATCAGTTGTCCTGCTTCACTCCAATAAGTACCAGTGTCTACAACCACTAATCCTGTAACACACACTGCAGATGTGGCAGTAAAAAGGGCATCAATAAATGATGTCACTTGACCCTCTCTAGAGGCAAAAGGAAACATCAACAAGATTGTCCCTATTAAAATGACTGATAAAAAACCTAAAACTAACATTTGTGCTGGATTAATATCATCTCCCCAGCGATTGTCCTTTATTTTCACAAAACACCTCTTGATTTTTAAAACTTTTGTAATCAAACGCTATACCAAGCTAATATTGACTTGATAATCAACAGGACTCTTGAATTTAGTTGGCGTTTGAAACGCTACATAAATGACACAGATCATTATCCATGGAATTTATAGCACTTATCTCCCGCTTTAAGAAGTGGGAGTCATCAGATAAATGACTCTATCATTAATTTCATTGTTTTTCAACCTTTAATTACATCATTTTCTAACATAAAGAATCTTAGATTAGCATGCACCTTTAAAT
>SKID01000261.1 GCA_007116605.1 Tissierellia bacterium | reverse complement strand
ATCAGGAGGTAAATCTGCTAAGTTCAATTGCCCTCCTAATTGAGATTCTTTTTCGTAGATAGATACCTGATGTCCTCTCAAACTTAAAACTCTGGCCGCTTCCATCCCCGCAGGACCTCCACCAATAATAGCCACTCTTTTTTGATTTTTGACTTTATCTATTACAGGATAAACCTCTTTGCCGTTAGCTGCATTGATAGCACAAGCTATAGGTTGTCTTGACAATAAGCTAGCAGTACATCCCCTATTACACATCACACAATATCTAATGTCCTCTATGTCATTTTTTGATAACTTGTTTACCCACTCATGATCACATAATAACTGCCGACCCATTGCAACTAAATCTGCCTTCTTATTAGTTAGAATATCTTCCACCATATCAGGATGTATTATTCTACCTACTGTGGTTATAGGTACATCAACTACTGTTTTAATAGCTTCTGCTAGGTCAAGAAAACAAGCATAGGGTTCTTCTCCCATTCCAGGAATTGTATCATTAATGCTACCATGATTTGCTAAGCACACATGAAAAGTGTCTACTCCTGCTTTCACTAACCAAGGAGCTAGCTTTTGTGCTTCTTCTATTGTAGGTCCTCCTTTTCCTTTGGGAGGGCTTGTTCTTATAATAGCTAATTTATAATCAATGGTCATATTAGGTAAAGCTTCTCTAATTTTTCTTACAATTTCAAGGGCAAATCTGCTTCTGTTCTCAATATTTCCTCCATATTGATCCGTTCTTTGATTCAAAATGGGCGATGTAAACATACCCACTAGTCTGTCGCCATGAACCTGTATCATATCAAATCCGGCTTTATCAGCTCTAATAGCTGTATCTACAAATTTTTCTTGAATTTCATGAATTTCATTAACACTCAATACATTACAGAAATTTGCCATACTCTCATGCAAATACTTCATTAAAGCTTCACGGCCTTCTTCTTTCATTTTATGCATCAATACATCTGGGTCATATTCAGGATGAAATATTTGAGCACTAATTTTTGCCCCTTGTTCGTGAACAGACTTTGTCAATCTTTGAAAACCCGGTATGAATTGATCATCATATAGCATCGGAATGGGTGACATGGCTTTAACAGTCGACACATCTCCTAAAATAATTAAACCTGTTCCTCCTTTTGCTAATTGGGTGTAAAAGTTAATCGCTTTATCTGTTACCATCCCTTTATCTTCATATCCTGTTGTCAAGGGAGGAAAGACAATTCTATTTTTTATGTGGAGGTTATTAATTTGGATTGGTGAAAGTGATTTTTTCATGGTGTTCTCCTTATTTTATTTCAATTATTGAAATATATTTTTAAAAAAAAGGGATTTCCCTTTTTTATGACAATATAATATCAATGCACTTTTTAAAAGCCTCAACTTCTTCAGGCTGAGCTTTTTTTTCTAACAGCCCAATCATTTTTGATATCATTTCAGTAAAACGTTCATCTAAGTTCATTAATATCTCATTTAATACTTCACGTCCCTGTTCTGACAAAGATACCTCTATAATTCTTCTGTCTTCGGGATTCTTTTCTGTAGTAACAAGATTTTTCTTTTTAAACTTATTAATCATAAAATTAGCTGTACTATTAGGTATTTCAAACATGCTTGAGATTTCTCCCATGTTCATTTTTTGTTCAGCTAACGCCATTAATATCATTTTTTCTGTTCTGGTATATTCAACATTTGTCTCATGCCCTTGCATGGTGACTAGGTTTGAAAAAACCTTGTCTTTAAAGTATAACTGAATATATCGATCAATATATTTCATTTATTATTTCCTCACGTTAAAATATAATAAATAATTGTAACATTTTTTATAGATTAACGCAACAAAAAGCATTATTGTTGTTAAGCTCTTCTTTATTGATCAATAAAACAAGACACAAAGTGGTCTTTATCCACTTCTCTCAAAACGGGAACTTCTTCAAAACATTTATCCTTAGCTATGGTACATCTTCCTGAAAATTTACACCCTTTTGGAACATTGATGGGACTTGGAACATCTCCTTGAAGCATAATACGTTTTCTATTTTCTTCTACTTCAGGATCTGGAATAGGTACTGCTGACAATAGGGCTTTGGTATAAGGATGTTGAGGTTTACTGTATAGCTCATCACATTTAGCTATTTCAACAATAGAACCTAAATACATTACACCTACTCGATCTGAAATATGCTTGACCATAGATAAATCATGAGCTATAAATAAGTAAGTCAAATCTAACTCAGACTGTAGCTTGATAAGTAAATTGACTATTTGAGCTTGGATAGATACATCTAACGCAGAGATAGGTTCATCGCAAACTATAAATTTGGGATCTACCGCTAAAGAACGTGCAATACCAATTCTTTGTCTTTGTCCTCCTGAAAACTCGTGTGGAAACCGGTTAGCATGTTCCCTATTCAACCCCACCATTTCTAACAATTCATGTACTTTCGATCTAGCATCTTTAGTATTCATCATATTGTGAACACGCAGACCTTCTGCAATAATCGTCTCAACAGTCATTCTTGGATTTAATGATGAATATGGATCTTGGAAAATTATTTGACAATCTTTACGATATGATTTCATTTCATTTCTGGCAAAGTCATAGATGTTTCTACCATGATATAAAACTTCACCTCCTGTGGGATCATAAAGATTAAGGATTGTTCTACCACAAGTAGTCTTACCGCAGCCCGATTCACCTACCAATCCTAGTGTCTCTCCTTTATTAATGTAGAAACTTACATCATCTACTGCTTTTAAATAAAGGTTTCGCCCTACCTTAAAATGCTTTTTTAAGTTTTTTACTTCAATAAGTTTTGACATTCATTACACCTCCAGCCTTTCGAACACTTTAACTTTAGGAGCTCTTTCATCCAATAGCCAGCATTTTGCATCATGTCCTTCAATTATTGGATACGCTGTTGGCATTTTTTCATTACATATATTAAGCCTAAACTCACAACGAGGTGCAAAGGGACATCCTAACGGAGGCTGAATTAAATCTGGAGGAGTTCCTTTTATTGAATAGAGCGTTTCTTTGCTTTTAGTATTGAGACGAGGTACAGAATTTAGCAGTGCCCAAGTATAAGGATGTTTAGGTCTATAAAAAATCTCTTTCTTAGGACCTTGTTCTACAATCATGCCACCATACATAACTGCAATCCGATCTGCACTACCAGCTACTACACCCAAATCATGGGTAATCATCACAATCGCTGTGTTTAACTCTTCTTGCATGTCTTTTAATAAGTCAATAATCTGTGCTTGTATTGTCACATCTAAAGCAGTTGTTGGCTCATCTGCGATCAAAATATTGGGTTTATTAACTAAAGCCATAGCAATCATAGCTCTTTGACGCATGCCTCCCGAAAACTCATGAGGATATTGATTTGCTCTTCTCTCTGGATTTGGAATTTTAACAAATCTTAACATCTCTACCGCTTTATCAAAAGCTTCTCTTTTTCCCATTTTCTGATGAATAATCAGACTTTGAGCAACCTGGTGCCCTACTTTTTTTGTTGGGTTTAATGAAGTCAAAGCATCTTGAAAAATCATGCTAATTTCAGATCCTCTAATTTTTCGCATTTGATCAAAATTCTTATTTGCGAGTTCTTCCCCTAAATACTTGATGGAGGATCCCTTTTTAATGACTCCAGGATCATGAATCAGTTTAATTATTGCTTTTGCTGTTACTGATTTACCGCTACCTGATTCTCCAACAATGGCCAGACACTCTTTCTGCTTTAAATCAAAACTAACTCCTCTGACCGCTTGAACTTCACCAGCATAAGTATTAAAACTAACATTTAAATCTTTTACTTCTAAAATCTTTTCCATCATATTCACCTACTACCGTCTTAGTTTGGGGTCTAACGCATCTCTTAACCCATCGCCTAACAAATTGAAACACAGCATGGTTAAAGAAATGAGAATTGTTGGAAATATTAATTGATAAGGATAAAATAATATCACCTGTTGTCCTTCTGCACACATAGCACCCCAACTAGTATTGGGAGATGAAACACCTAGACCAATAAAGCTTAGGAAAGCTTCTGCAAACATTAAAGAGGGTACTTGGATGGTTGTCAAAACTATGATCGTACTCATTACATTTGGAACTAAGTGTTCTTTTATTATAGAAAATGGCGATGCACCTAAGGCTCTTGAAGCTGTTACAAAATCCATTTCTTTTAGTTGCAATACTTGTCCGCGAACCATTCTAGCGGTTCCAATCCAGCCTGCTATAGTCAAGGCAACAATAAGCGATGGAATACCAGGCTTTAAGATTAACGAAATCAATATGATCAAAATCATTTTGGGTATAGAGCCTAAGATTTCAATACAACGCATCATAATCGTATCTACTCGCCCGCCAAAAAAACCAGACACACCTCCATAAATCAATCCAAGCACTACATTAACTATCGCGCCTACTACACCAATAATAATAGAGACGCGACCACCTACCCAGGCTCTTGTAAACAAGTCTCTGCCCATTCGATCCGTTCCAAACCAATGTTCTGCCGAAGGAGGCTTGTTTACCATTTGTCGATTCATTTGCGTAAATGAATGACCACTTATGCTAGGTCCAAAGATAGTCATAAATATAATGAAAATCAAAATAATTCCTGCGCCTATTGCCACCTTATTCTTCTTCAATCGTCTAAAAGCATCTTGCCAATAATTTAAACTAGGACGAACTATCCCATCAGCATACAAGCTTTTATTGCTGTCAAACTCAAAATCAAAATTTTTACTTGTGTTTTTTTCGACTGTAGACATCGTTCCTCCTATTTTTTTATTAAACGAACTCTTGGATCAATTAACACATAGACAAAATCTAACACTAGCATTGATGTTACATAAAGTGTAGAAATAAAAATAGTCTGTCCAATAATCATGGGATAGTCTCTTGCAGAAACTGCTGCTATAAAATAAGTTCCTAAGCCAGGAATAGAAAATATTGTCTCCAGAACAAATGTGCCTACAAAAATAAACGCTAGCTCAGGTATAATAATTGTGACTAAAGGTGTTAACGCATTTCGCAATATCACTTTAAAAGTCACATCAAACTTAGACATACCTGTTGCTTCGGCCGCCAGCACATAATCCTGACCCATAACATCTAGCCAAGTACTTCTCATAAACCTTGCTTTGACTCCAATATTTCTTAATCCAAAAGCCATCGCTGGTAAGACGGTGTGAGCAAATGTTCCCCAACCTGTTACTGGGAAGATTTGATATCTCACCGTCAAAAAATATTGCAATACAGCCGCAAATACAAAACTTGGAATTGAGATAGAAAATAGCGCTACAAACATTACAAAATAATCCATCCATTTTCCTCTCTTGTATGCTGCAATAATTCCTAAAGTAATCCCTAAAGAAATACCAATCGCCAAGCCTTGTATACCAATCCTAGCTGAGATGGGTGCTCCTCTTGCAATGATGCTATTAACACTTCTTCCAGGATAAACAATAGATTCTCCAAAATCGCCCCTCAAAAACAAATTTTGGATGTATATAAAGTATTGCTGATATACCGGTTTATCTAAACCATATTTTGCATAGTAACTTTCTTGAACACTTTGTGGCAATCTACCTACCAGTTCTCCCAGTGGATCTCCTGGTATCGCATGCATTAAAAAAAATGTAATCGTAATAACAATAAATACTGTGAAAAAAGCATAAATTAATCTCTTCAAAAAATATTTTGCCAATGGTATACGCTCCTCAAAACTAGGATTTTAGTGCGGCTATTTAAGCCGCACTATTTAATACTATTCTCTACCGACTGTGTACACTGTTTTAAAGGCTGTTGGAGCAAAGTTCTGGTTAACAAACCCTCTCATGTATTTTGCAGTCATCATGGAACTAATTGGATGATAAATTGGTGCTACAATACAATCTTCTTCAGCCAATAGCCACTCTGCTCTATTGAAATTATGTCTTCTAATTTCTTCATCCATTGTAGAATTCGCCGCTAAAACATATTCATCAAACTGCTGGTTGTCATATCCTGTTTTATAGGAATGTGTTTCCAAATTGGTAAGCCAGTTGTTAAAATAGATACCTGGATCATTTTGTCCAGCATACCATAATGAGTATGTAATTCCAAAGTCACCAGCTCTCGAATTTTGTGTTCTAACCGCCGTTTCAACTTGTGTAATTTCAAGTTTTAAACCTAACTCCCTTTGTAGTACCTCTTGGAAAAATTCAGCCTCGCTTCGGTGTTGAGCTGTAGTTCCACCCGCTAAGAATTCTATGGTGAAATCATTGATGCTGATACCCAACTCTGCTAAGCCTTCTTCAAGTAAAGCTTTCGGATCTGGAACACGTGCTTGAATGGCTTCTATTGGATTATAATTTGTTACTTCTCTAAAGTTATGATTGTCTAATCCTACGGTTGAAGGAATAAAACCTGTAGCAGGTATAGCCATATCACCTCTAAGCATAAAAGTGGCTTCCTCTCTATCTATGGCTGCTGAAATCGCTTGACGAACTTTCACATTACTTAAAGGTTTGACTCCGTTTACTTCATAATCTGTATTGAAAATCAAGAAATAGGTTCCTGCTAAAACATAATCTCCATAAGAGAAATTACCCGTTGTTATTAATCGGTCTCTCCACTCTTGAATAGTTACAGATGTTCTGTCAATAGTGCCATTCATCAATTCACTCATGATCGCCTGTACATCACGAATCATTTTAAAGGTAATGGTCTCTAGCAAAACACTGTCCGCATCCCAGTAATTTTCATTCTTTTCAAGAATTAGATGCACATCATTGACCCACTCCTTTACTTTAAATGGACCACTTGCTAAAATACTGTCCCCAATAATTCCAAACTGCTCTCCATACTGGTCAACCATATCTTGTCGAGTAGGTGTAAACAATCCTGCATAAGTCAAATTGATAAAATACGGGGTCACTTGTTTTAATGTGATTTCCAGAGTTTTATCATCTGGCACTCTTATCCCTACATCTTCTTTGTCTGCATTACCTTGGAAATACTCAAGTGCATTTTCTATGTTAAACAAATCCCCCGCTTTAACAGATCCTGAATTTGGGTCTAAAGCTCTAAACAATGTCAATGCATAATCATGAGCTGTCAGTGCTTGTCCATCTTCCCAATTCATGTCTCTTAAATTAAACGTATAAACTAATCCATCTTCAGAGATTTCCCAAGACTCTGCTGCTCCAGGCACCATTGTTAATACTTCATCTACAAAAATCAACTCTGTCATTGTCTGATGTACATTGCCAATTATCGTTAAGTCTAACATAAAGTTTGTCATGGCTCCATCGATATTTCTTGGATCTGCCATAAATGGATAGTTGAAAAATTGTACTTCGTCAGGAACTTCTCCTGAATCTACTGGATCTGTATCTGAACCAGAATCTCCACTTCCTTCTTCATTTCCGTTTCCATCTTCTTGTGGTGGCGCTGGGGCTGGAGTCTGTTGTTGATTACATCCTGCCAAACCTATTACCATTGATGATAATACTAACATTAAAATCATCAACCACGAAATTCCTCTTTTTTTCATAATTCCCTCCTATTGGTTTTTAAAATAATGATATAATAATCTAACACCAACTCCTGTAGCGCCTTTAGATGTTAATCCATGTGCCATTACTGAACCGTTAGTGCTAGCAATATCCAAGTGTACCCATGGTTTATCATTTACAAATTCTTTGATAAACATTCCTCCCAAAATAGTGCCTGCTGATTTTTTTGCTGATGCGTTTGATAAATCCGCTATATCTGATGACAAATAGGATTTATATTCATCAAATAGAGGTAGCCTCCAAATTTTATCTCCTGTTTCTTTTGCTGCATACTCTAGCTTTTGACTCATATCATCATTATTGCTAGTATAAGGAGTGCAAACTCCTCCAAAAGTCATCGCTGCACTTCCTGTCAATGTTGCAATGTCAATAAGGTCTTCCACTTCTTCCATTTTCGCTAGATAATATAATGCCTCACCTAGAACCAACCTGCCTTCAGCATCTGTGTTAGTGATTTCAACGGTTTTTCCAGAAGAAGCAGTAATGACTGATCCTGGCTTTATCGCCTGACTATCTATCATGTTTTCACAAAGGGGAATCGCAACCAAGATATTAACCGGAACCTGCATTTTAGCAATAATATTCATTGCCCCAATAACTGCAGCAGCACCGCCCATATCGGACTTCATATATTGCATCCCTTCTTTTTTTAAATTATATCCACCTGAGTCAAAGGTGATCCCTTTCCCTACTAAACCATGATATTTGTCTTTACTTTGGTCTCCCTTATATTTTAACAAAAGTACTTTTGGCTCTTTTTGGGATCCTTCGGCAACTGATAAAATCATGTTCATTTCTTGTTCTCTAATCCAAACTTCACCTTTCTCTAATACTTCTACATTTGTCTCAGAGAATAATGCTTTCGCATCGTCACAAAATCTTTGTGCCTCCATTTTATTAGGTGGTTCATTAACTAAATCCCTGGCAAGGCAAACGCTTTCTCCAATAATACTGCCTTTATTAACTGCTTCACTCAATTTTTCACTATTCTGATAAATAAAGTTCATTGTCTCAATATTATATTTAATCTTGTTTGTTTTGTGCTTATCAAACGAATATTCTGACATCATTGATGCCATAGCAATTGAATGGGTCAACTCTTGTGCTTGCTT
>SKID01000153.1 GCA_007116605.1 Tissierellia bacterium | reverse complement strand
TATCAAAAAAACAAATGACCTAAATACTAAGCAGCGAAGATGCGATTTTATTCTTGATACGAAGCACCGAGAACCTGTTTTATCCAGGCAAAAAACCGCTCAAGGCGTCAAATGTGAAGCTATGAGGGAAACATGTTGATCTATAAAACAAACCAAGTAGCGCCATGTGTTACTTTATCCAGGGACTTTACAGGGCTATCCGCCCACTTGAACAAGTGGGAAACTTGCACTGTGAGTCATCGGATACCGATAATTTTCTCAAACCATTAATTAATCATTAAACTTTTGCATTCTAATGCCACGCTGTGAGGTTTTATGATAAAATAGTCGTTGTAGTTTTAAATTGTCCTGTTTTATGGTTTTGGATAACATCTAAGTTAAAAAAGTCTTACAAGCCATGATTAGTGACAGCTATAGAATAACACATGCCTTTAGCATGCCTTAGTAGGAGTAAGTCATGATTTTTAATTTGAACCTTAAGCAATTACGAGAAGTTTCTAACAGATATAAAAACCATCATATCACAGCATTTAGTGCTCAAATGGCATTCTTTTTGTTTCTTTCCATTTTCCCTTTTGCTATGTTTATCCTTTCATTGACATCAAGACTCAACTTAAATGTAGAAAGCATTTTATTTGATATAAAAAATGGGATGCCAGAAGAAACTCACGCTATGCTGACTAACCTTGTAACCAATTACCTCATAAATGACAGTATTAGCCTTTTATCATTATCAGGGATTGCCGCCATATGGTCTGCTTCACGTGGTGTGAATGCTCTAATACGAGCATTCAATATGGCCTACGGGCATGAAGAAAAAAGAAATTTTATTCGTCTTAAATTGACGGCTATGTTTTATACTTTGGTTCTCATTATTTCTGTCATTGTCACTATTGCTCTTCCTTCTATTGGAGCTGGCTTTTTTGATTTTTTTAATCAATTTATACCGATACCACCCTATGTCATTGATTTGTTTTATTTCATTCGGTTATTACTTAGCATCGTTGTGTATGTCTTTTTTATTATATCAATCCACAAAGTACTACCTGCAGGCTATTTGAAGTACAAAGACACCTTAGCAGGTGCCCTCTTTTCTATAGTAGGTTGGTTGTTTTTATCGAGAGTTTTTAATTTATTCGTTAGAACGTTTACAAACTATGCCGCGGTTTATGGTGGCTTAGCTTCTATTGTCACCCTAATGATGTGGTTTTATTGTGTGAGTACAGTGATGATGTTAGGTGCTGAAATCAACTCAACCATTATTGCTTTTAAAAACAAAGAATATCCTTTTGATGAAAATCTGTTTGTGGATAAAGGTTAATGCTTATTTTTCTTTTTTAGCACATTGTTTTTAATCCATCCAAAATTCAATATAATATGCAAAATAACTAGACCTGTAAATGCATATCCTGTATAGGGATGAATCACTCTGTAGATGCTGTATGGGATAGACTGAAAAAACAATGCTGTGAGGACAAGAATTAAAAATACAATGGCTAGGGCACTGTTCACTATTTTTAATGCTTTAATTTTACTCATATGGACCCCCTGATTTTTTATTTTATTATATCATAAGGTTTGCAACATGATAAGCACTTTAAAGCTTGATTTTGACGAACAAAGTCTATATCATTATAGTTAGAGGTTTTTCTAACTGAGTTCATCCCATCTACCCCATCAGTATTGCTTGAATACTATTATTGACCAAAAATTCCAAGCCCGCAAGCCCCTAGATTTATCATGGGGAGCATCAGTGCCATTTCGTAAAAAACATCTTTTTGGATTAACAGGGCTCTTAGACCCAGATGGCGATTAAAATGCCAAATAAACACTCGAGACCCTTATCTAGGGACTTTACAGTACTTATCTCCCATTTAAAGAAATGGGTGACTTAGCACTGTTAGTCATCGGATAAATCAAAAATAAGGAGCGATTTTATGTCAAAAGTTTACTTTTATCCTATTAATACCCAAGATAATCAAAAATTAGGGTTAGCTGCCCTCAAAACACTCAAGAGCGTTCTTGAAACTGAGGGGAAAACATTGCAACCACAACTAGGCATTAAGGTTCATTTTGGAGAAAAGGGTAATCATACTTTTATCCCTGCCACTTGTTATGATCCTGTCATTGACTACCTGAAATCATCTCACATTGAACCTAGCTATATTGAAACCAATGTGCTTTATAGAGGGGCCCGAACCACTTTAGATCATCATGTTGCTTTAGCCCATAATCATGGGTTTACCCAAATACCCATCATTATTGCTGACGGAGAAAAAGGGACTGATTATAATGAGATCCCCATCGATAAAGATTTTATTAAAAGCTGTAAAATCGGCAAAGCTTACGAAAACTTCAGTCAATATTTAGTCTTTAGTCATTTTAAAGGTCATGCTGGTGCTGGGTTTGGTGGTGCACTGAAGCAGCTAGCTATGGGTTTTGCTGCAAGAGGTGGCAAACTGGCTCAACACTCGGATATTTCTCCTATTGTTAATGCGAAAAAGTGTATTGTTTGTGGTCTATGTGTAGAAAAGTGTGATGTAGACGCGATCAGACTAGAAGAAGCTGCCGTCATTGATTCAGATCTTTGTATTGGTTGTGCTGGATGTATTGCTGTATGTCCAGAAGGTGCTATAAGAAATGACTGGGGAGGTTCAAATTTTTTACAAAAAATTGCTGAATATGCCTATGGTGCTGCTCTAAATAAAGATAATATCTATATTTCATTTATTCATAATATCACTGCAGATTGTGATTGCATGGGTAAATCTATGGATTGCATTGCGGATAATATTGGAATCATGGCCAGCACTGATCCTGTAGCTTTAGACACAGCTTGTCTAGATGTTCTCCAGCAAACTACTCATGAACGATTATTTGAGTCAGGAAGACCCACCCTCCATCATGCTGAAAAAATTGGTCTAGGCTCCATGACATACCACTTAATCAAAATCCAAGGAGAGTAAAAATGAAGCCTTTGCAAGTTAATTTAACTTTTGCTTATGATTTTAACGGACAACTCAGCACCGATCGTCATGATATTGCAGTCGGAACAGCTGAACATCAAATTGCACCTTATGAAATGTTATTAGGTGCTTTGGCATCCTGTTTTTATGCCACTTTCCTAGAAGTTGCTGAAAAGAAAAAGATTAAGTACACGAAAGTAGAAATTACAGTGACAGGTGAAAAGCGAAAAGATATCCCTACTACTCTTTTATGGGGAAAACTCTTAGTAAAAGTATTTAATGCTGAAAAAGAATCTGGCATTATCAAATCTGCAGAACTTGCAGCTAAATACTGCTCTATATACCAAACCCTTTCTCATGTGGCAGATCTTAGTTGGGATGTTGAGTTTTATTAGAAAACATGATATAATTGATAAGATTTTGCATCTATAGATAGGAGGAATAAATATGAAAATTAGTTGTATTCCAAGAGACATGACAGGCTCACGCGTTTCAAATCGTTTAAGAAATGAAGATATCGTCCCTGCCGTTCTTTACGGAAAAAATAAAACACCTGAAAACATATCTATTAGCAGAAAAGAAATAGACAAAGTAATAAAAACCCTTGGTGAAAATGCGATTATTGAACTTAGTCTAAGTGGAAAAGAGACTGATGCAATTATCAAAGAAGTTCAACGCGACCCCTTAAAAGGCTGGGTGATGCACCTTGACCTTTACCAAATTAGTAAAGACCAGAAACTGCAAGTTTCTGTACCTGTACTGTTGTTAAACACAGACTCAGTACCACAAGATGGTGCATTGGTTAGACAATTAGATGAAATATATCTAGAGTGTGCTGCCAATATCATTCCAAGAAACATTGAAGTTGATGTGGCAAATTTGACTATTGGTAATAGTATTAGTATCAAAGACATCACTTTTGCTGAAGGCGTAACCGTCTTAGAAGACGATGATGCAGTTATTGTCTCATTATCGGCAGCTAGAGTTGTTGAAGAGGATGAAGATGATGATGCAGGTGATGATGAAGAAAAAGAACCTGTTTTAATTGGTAGTGACGACGACCAATAATAATCTATTGAAATCACTTTCCAAAAGTGATTTCAATTATTTTTTTGTATAACTAAAAAGGAGGTTGCAAGGTTAAATATTAGCGCATTTAATTGATCTTACATCTTATGAACTCATGTATCAGTTAAGCAAATAATCCTTGCTTAGTAGCTATGAAAATTGTTGTATCGACTTTTCCATTTCTAGGAAGTGCATTTAAACAATTAGCAGATGATTTCCCAAAAGATGAGATTGTTTTTGTTAACTCCAAGGAAGAATTCCAACAGGAAATCATTAATGCAGAAGTATTAGTTACCATGCTATTAAAAAAAGATGAATTGGAACCCTGCCAATCTCTTAAATGGATTCAAGCCCTTTCAGCAGGAGTGGATACATTTCCTTTAGATACCATCCTTAAAAAAAGGATTACGCTTACAACAGGAAGAGGTATTCACCAACACCATATGTCTGAATATGCCATCAGTATGATGATTTTAGCTGCTCGTAGAATCGATCGCATGATTTTGAATCAATCAAAGCAGACCTGGGATCGAAACATCCCTCAAGATGAAATATTTGGCAAAAAACTAGGGATTATTGGACTGGGTTCCATTGGTCAATCTATTGCAAATAAAGCTTCTGTCTTTGGTATGAAAACTTATGGCATCAAAAGAACCCCTTCCGAACTTGAAGGGGTAGAAGCAGTTTATGGTTTAGACAAAATGCATTTGATTGCAAGGCAATGTGATTATATCATCAACTTGTTACCTCATACTTCATCTACACATGAAATTATTGATCGTTCTTTTTTCGAAGCTATGAAAAAGGATGCTGTTATGATTAATATGGGACGTGGTCAAACAGTTAACGAAATAGATCTTTTGCATGCCCTAAAAAACAAACTATTTAGAATGTATATATCAGATGTTTTTAAAGTAGAGCCTCTACCAGAAAGTCATCCTTTTTGGTCATTAGAAAACTTAGTGATCACACCTCATATGTGCGGACCGAATATTTATTATATGCAAAAGGCTTATCCTATCGTCAAAGATAATTTGATTCGTTATAAAAATAGTCAGCCCCTTATTAATCTCTATCAATTTGATGCAGGTTATTAACGATCTATTATCACAAGAAAAAGTGTCTTCATTGTTCTGAAAACACTTTTTCTTTTACTTTAACCACTCAAAATTTTCGCCTATTTCTACTATTGCACTACTTTGACTTCACATTAATCAAATAGGCTTTACAAAACCTGCGTTTACAGATTTGATTCTTTTAAGTATTCAATGACTGACTCAATCTCTTCTTCACTTAAATCTCTTAGCTCTACATCAGAATAAGCTCCTAAGTCATCTGCAAAATAGTCACACAAATTGTTTACAAGCCTTTCTTCAACATCGTCAAAATAATCATGAACACAATCTCTAAATGTTTCAAAATCAATGTCATTGTTTTTGTCTAGAGATTTGATCAGTTTTTTCCAATCCTTAAGACTAGATTCGTAAATACTTTTCAAGAATTCCACTCCTTTTAAAAAATATAAATGCAAAATAATTATAAAACGATTTCAAAAAAATATCTACTGTTTTTTTGCTAAAAAGTCATTTTCTTTACACCTGCAACATACTCTGGTAAAATTAAAAAAAGTGGGGTGATTTTTTGGATCATTTTTCTAGTATCTCCCTTAAAAAGTATTTTGAAGAGTCTCATAAAACTTATGAAAAAAACCTCAACGTCTGCCTAATAAAAGTGGAAGAAAAAGCAGTCCATGATTGTCGTGTGTCTTTACGCCGCCTAATGTCTGCCTTATCAACGGTTGCTATTCTAACACCTGCCCATGTAAATCAGCTTTCTAAATATAAAAGAACCCTTAAAAAAATCCAAAGAAAGTTTAGTGCTACCCGAGACAGTCATGTCTCACATGATTATCTTAATAATAGACTCCCTCCTGATCTCAATGTGGATTTAAGCCATTTAAGTCTATTTTTTTCATCTATTATTTCAAATAACGAATTACAATTATCAGAAAACCTATCGGAAAAAGATCTGGAAAATGTCTCGTTCATCATCAATCACACTTTCGAACTCACCCATGACACATTATTGACCTTACATGATCTTTCTTGTTATTACCAAAGTCTCAATGTCAGTTTTCTGAAAGTGATTGAAAAACTCTACCATTTAGATGAAAAAGTGATCGACACTTTTCACGATATTCGAATCCCATTGAAAAATTTCAGATACCAACTTGAGATTTTACAACTCTTATCTCCTATATATCAAGATCAGCTTGTAAAATTGAAGGAACTTCAAGAATATTTAGGAGAAATACAAGATTTAGCTGTATTAATCGCATTCCTTGAATTATTTGAAAAAGATGAGTCTGAAGCAGTCAATCCAATTTTGTTCTCTTGGATAGAAGAAAGAATGATCACTTTGTCCAAAAATTTCTATGATCAAAGATTCCAACTATTATCCCTGTGGGATGTGATTAATTAAGACAAAAGGGGTAGCGATATTATGAAGTATATTCTAGAGTATCTGATGGAGGTAAAATGATGTTATTGAATGAAAAAATCTTATCCTTCTACAATCAGTTAGATCGGTCTCTTTTTATGGAGAAAAATCAATCTCTCAGTCATGAAGATATTCCTTTACCTATTGGTTATGGTCAAACTATCTCTCAGCCTTCTTTGGTATTGAAAATGACACAAATGTTAAACTTATTTCCATCTGCTCGCACCTTAGAAATTGGTACAGGTAGTGGTTATCAAACTGCCCTATTAGCTGAGTTCTCACAAGAGGTTTTTACTATAGAAAGGATACCAGAGTTGTTTTATAAGGCAGAAAACCGTTTGAAATTAATGGGTTATCCAAATATTAGGTTTAAACTTGATGATGGATCCATTGGTTGGAAGGAATTTTCACCCTTTGATCGCATCCTAGTCACTGCCGCTGCTAAACATATTCCTCAGCCACTTATCGACCAGTTAAACAGTCCTGGCTTGATGGTACTCCCTGTTGGAAAATCTGATATCCAGCAACTAACGATCGTTTTCAAAAACGAAAAAGGGGACGTTCGCACTGAATCTCATGGAGCTGTGCGTTTTGTCCCCCTTCTTGGAAGGTATTAATATATCCTACTAAAATCTAAAAGCAATCCCAATTAATGCAGAGGCCACAATATAAAGTATGGGATGTTTTTTGAATCTGAGAATTAAATAAAACACCACGCCGAAATAGACCAGTTTGCGAAAATCCACCAAATCCATTAAGTTTCCTGTCTCCCCATAAACCCTTGTTTGAAAGATAGACAGTTTCATGATACTATAACCTGCTGCAGCAATTAAACCCGTTACAGCTGGTCTGATTCCACTAAAAGCATATTCTACATAAGGACTTTTGCTAAATCGAGATAAATACTTGGAAACTAAGACCACAATAATAATTGATGGCATAACCAATCCCAGAGTTGCAACTAAACCTCCCAATATGCCCCCTACATGATATCCTACATACGTTGCCATATTAATTCCAATGGGACCTGGAGTAGACTCTGATATGGCAATCATATCAATTATAAATGATTCAGGATACCAGCCTGTAGCTGCAGACAAATGTCTTAGAAAAGGTAATGTGGCCATTCCACCACCCACTGCAAACAATCCTATTTTAAAAAACTCATAAAATAATTGCCAATATATCATCATTTTTTCAACACCGCCTTTTTAACCATGATACCAATGATAGCTGCTGTGACAATAAAAAAGACTGGTGAAATATTTGTAAACTCAATGCCTATAAACATGCCAGTAAAGAGTAGAATACCCAAGTTGTTAGTGACTCCCTTTTTCCATAGATTCCGCACTGCATCTAGTATCAATGCTGCCACACATACCGCAACGCCTGCAAAAGCATGTCTCACCCAAATGTTTTCTTGGAAATTACTCAAAAACATGGCAATAAAAGTAATAATAATAGCTCCCGGACTAACAACACCTAATGCAGCAGCCACACCACCTAATACTTTCTTTTGTCTCCATCCAATAAATATGGCCACATTGACCGCTATGATCCCCGGCAATCCTTGACTGATTGCATAATAATCTACGATTTCCTCTTGTTCTATCCACTTTTTATTTTCAACAATTTCTCTTTGCAAGATTGGAAACATGGCATAACCGCCACCAAATGTTACCGCTCCCATTTTAAAAAATGTCCAATAAATTTCTAATAATTTACTCATCTGCTTTCCTTTCTACCAACACCTCTATTATTTTACAATGAAACCTCAAGATATGCAAAGAGTATTGACATATTTTTATCCATTCACTATAATGAAATAGAGTTGAATACATCTTCTAGGTGCCATCATGGAGAATAGGGAATCTGGTGAAAATCCAGAACGGGCCCGCCACTGTAAAGAACAGTTCTGATCAATTGCCACTCGAAAGGGGAAGGCGATTAGAATGTATGTCTGAGTCAGGAGACCTGCCTAAGAAGTTTAATCTTTTTCTAAGCAAAAAAGATGTCGTTTGGACGATGGAAAGTTCATACTTTGTTAAGTATGAACTTTTTTTATATCAATTTTAAGAAATATTAGGAGGCCTTATGAAATTATTAAAAGAAACACTAGACAAAATCACACCTTTAAATGAACAGATTATGGAGCAATCTCGTAACCGTATTGACCATCTTGTGAAACCTGTTGGCAGCTTAGGAAAGCTCGAAAACCTAGCTGTACAAGTTTCTGGAATTACTG
>SKID01000122.1 GCA_007116605.1 Tissierellia bacterium | reverse complement strand
GTAAATCGCACCAGAATCTTTCTTATCGTCATGTATATTAGCTATATAAATATTTTTAATCCGAATCGGATATTTAATATTATCAGGAATGTGAGCAACCACTTCTCTCCAACCAAACCAATCTACCTCTTTAGCAAAATCGATGCGATGAATATTCCCATTACCATCAATAATACGTGTCCTTAACCAATGATTGCTATTATCTCCAAAAACCCACAAAGATAATCGGGTAGGTTCTCCAGGAAGCAACATGCCTTGATCTCCAAATTCAACAAAAGCAATGGCTTGATCATCATCATGCATTTTTGTGAAGTCATAAAACAACTTTAAACTTTGTCTTCCTGTGATACTTCTCGGAAATAAAATCATTCTCCCTTCAGAATTTTCTGGATACTGATTCATCAGTAATCCATTTAATTGATCAAACTCATGTATCACTCTATGTTCAAAACCTACGTAGACGGGAATATGTATCACTGCATCATCATATTGTCCTTTAATAAATCCCCTAGCAACTGTATTACCGGATAAATAGACGCCATTGCGAATGACACCTAGGGATGGATCCACTTGCCATTGTATTTCTTCAGAAGACAATACGCCTTGATTCCCATAACCATCCAGCCCAATAAAACTTGGCAACTCAATAGATTCATTGAAATCAACCTGTATGGGCTTAACTGTTCCTTTAAATGCTTGAACACGTTCATAGACTTTAACTGCTATTTCTGTAGTAAGGCCCATGTATTGAACTTGGATGATGGCATCACCGGATTCGGTGAATCTAATCCCCTCAGAGTCTCTCACATGTTTTAAGTTTTGAACAAAGAACTGAGTTTCTCCCATTTGCACTTTTCTTGAAACTTGGTATTGATTAAAGGCTTTGACATAAAAATCTAAACGTTGACCTTTAAAAATCCCTTGATTTTCAAGAACTACTTCTATCTCTCTAACAGGACCATCTATTGGAAAATAATGGAATGCTCCAAATCCTGATACAATCGGTCTTGGGAATCCATCCGAAGGTTTATTGACAACTTGACTATCTCCTTCTTTAAATAGGTCAATGGTCATTTGTGATGACCCACCACCATCTAAATTAATAACATTCCATGCCCCTAAATCAATCATAGTTTGGGCTAACTCAGACTGCAACATACCAATTGAATCTTGGCTTCTCCCATCGACTGTTAAAAAAAACACCTTCTGTTGATCTTGGCTAAAACCTATGGTTGTTCTTGGATGTCTTCCTAGTATTGATAAATGATATTGATGAATTTCGCCATCTTTAACCAAGTGATTTACACCGCCTGCAGCCCATAGGTGTTCGTCGATATCAAATCCTAAGTCTAGTTCCAAGGAGATAGGCATTCCTTCAGTAAACTGCCCTAGCAATTCTTTGTTGTTAGCATTGAATACCAACACATATTGATTATCAGAAAATTCAAAAGGCTCACCTGCAATTCTGATTTCTTTCACTTGATGATCAGCCACTAAAACTTCTACTAGTTTCTCATTCCATGTATCACCCAGAGATTTATCACCCCATGCGGATGTGAGCAGAATCATTTCTTTGTTGATGGTTCCAGCTTTATTGATCATGTGCAAAGGAATTCTTTTCCCTGGGATGATCACACGTAGCTTAGGTTTTAAAACTTGAAAGTTAAAGCCATCTGAATGACGCATAATTGTTGGAAATTCTAAAGAAGGGCTGTTGGGTGATGATATGATACGTCCTTGATCTACAATAGGTCCAAATGGAAAACTAGGTGTGCCCATACGAAAAAAATCCCCATTGATAGCTGCAGAAGCATGCCATTCCGATGCTATCTTGGATAAAGGTGCTCTTTGGGATAGCTCATTGTTAAAAATGGGTTTTATATCAATTTCATCATGAGTTAAATCTATTTCCACAAGGTGCATCTGTATTGGACCCGATGTGGTTTCTTTATATATGTGTGAGTAAACTATGCCCTCTGAAAGTCTTGTATCACTTCTGTTTTCATAAATAATCGTCTGCCCAAATGCAAATAATTGATTCATTGCAAATAAAATTACAATGCCCATTAATCCTTTGATTACTTTTTTCATTATACGCCTCCAAATATTCATGTTGTTTTGAGATAGTGACGCTTTCAAAACTTAGAATGAGAAAAACCTTATTGATTAGATTTCTTATATTAAGTCAAGGTCACATTGAATGTCCATTTTATTGCTTAGACGAAATCGATGAGATTTCGTTCCTTGTCTTCCACTTTGAAAAAGCTATCCTGCTCTAGGGAAAAAATTCACTTCCATAAATCATAATTTTGTGAGTTTTTAATGGCAGTCATTACCCGATCTCTAGCTTCAGGCATGTCTTGATACAGACGCTTTAACATTATCTTTATTTCTTCTCTCTTTGAATTCTTGTCCATTGGACAGGGACTTACAAGCACAGGAATATTATGCTTCTTTACTGCACCTATGACTTGTGCTTCCTTCACATATATCATCGGTCTAATATTATAAATATCTTTGTTAGATAAATATGTTACTGGTTTAAAAGTTCCCAACTTTCCAGCATATAGCATGTTAAGAAAAAGTGTCTCTATCACATCATCACAATGATGTCCAAGGGCAATTTTATGATAACCTATTTCTTTTACTTTGTTATGTAGTGCACCATTACGCATCTTTGAGCAGAGGGCACATGGATTTTTTTCGTTTCTTATCTCAAAAACAATCTGGGCAATATCCGTTTCGACTTCATAGAAAGGCGTTTCAATCTTCTCACAAAATTGTCTGATTAATAAGCTATCTAAGTCTTTGAATCCTAAATTTACAAAAATACCTGACAATTCATACTGAACCGGACTAAATCGCTGAAACAATCTTAACCCATATAATAGCAACATACTATCCTTCCCACCAGAAAGTCCTACAGCGACTCGGTCCCCTTCTTGAATCATATCATATTCCACAACTGCTTTACGTATTGCTCCTAAAACTTGTTTCATCATTTTTTTATCTCCATTAATCTATTCACTTTAGCTACAATTTTATTTTATCATACTCACCTTTTAATTATATTACAATTTAATAAAGGTTTTGTCGTTGTCACTACCCAATGAATCATTTGAAAAAACCATCTTCTCTCAAAAAATGATCGCTAAACATTAAGTTGACCTAGTTAACAGATGTATCAACTTCAAACAATCAAAGGTTTTCAGCGCTACTTTTTCTCAAACAACTGAACACACTAAGTTAGCACTCTTTTTTGTTAGATGACTAATCTATTTAAGAGAGTCGTCTGACACTACTCGGTAATTTAAAAAAGTATTGACAAAAATAGTGCATGTGATATAATTGCGTTGATTAAAAGGACTCTTGGATTCAGAGGGCGTTTAAACGCTACCAGAATTTTGGAGACCAATATCTAGGACGCTACAGTTATTATCTCCCACTATAAGAAATGGGAGTCTTAGTAATGTTAGTCATCGGATAAATTGATAACCCTTATCAAGAGAGGTGGAGGGACGGGCCCTACGAAACCCGGCAGCCATTGCATATGCAAGAGGTGCCAATTCCCGCGGTATATCCGGAAGATGAGGTTCTACTGATTGTAAACGACTCTTCCTATGAAGAGTTTTTTTTATGAATATTTTAACCTTAGGAGGTACACAATTGAGAAAATGGCTTTTTACTTCAGAGTCTGTAACAGAAGGACATCCTGATAAGATATGTGATCAAATCTCGGATGGCATATTAGATGCTGTATTTGAAAAGGATCCTAATGGAAGGGTTGCTTGTGAAACATCTGTAACAACCGGTTTAGTCCTAGTGTCTGGAGAAATATCTACCCAATGCTATGTTGATATTCCAAAAATTGTCCGTCAAATTGTAAAAGATATAGGCTATACCCGAGCTAAGTACGGTTTTGATGGTGACACTTGTGCTGTTTTAACTGCTATAGATGAACAATCTAGCGATATTGCTCAAGGCGTAGATACAGCCAAGGAATATCGAAATAATAATCAAGATACCTTTGATATCACCGGAGCAGGTGATCAAGGGTTAATGTTTGGATTTGCTTGCAACGAAACACCCGAGTTGATGCCTCTTCCCATTTCATTAGCCCATCAATTATCAAGAAAGCTTGCAGAAGTTAGAAAGACAAAAAAACTTAAATATCTGCGTCCCGATGGAAAAACCCAAGTAACTATTGAATATCATGATAATACACCTATGAGAGTGGATACTGTGGTGGTTTCCACCCAACACAATCCCGATATCAGCTACAAGAGTCTTGAAAAAGATATTATGGAGCAAGTAATTCATACTGTCATTCCATCCCACTTGCTAGATGAAAAGACAAAATATTTCATTAATCCAACAGGACGTTTTGTAATTGGTGGTCCACAAGGAGATGCTGGATTAACTGGCCGTAAAATCATTGTTGATACTTATGGAGGTTACTCAAGGCATGGCGGTGGTGCTTTTTCAGGAAAAGACCCTACAAAAGTAGACCGGTCAGCTGCTTATGCTGCCCGATACGTAGCTAAAAACATCGTAGCTGCAGGCCTAGCGGATAAATGTGAAGTTCAACTAGCTTATGCAATTGGTGTCGCTAGACCTGTATCCATTATGGTGGATACTTTTGGCACGGCTAAAATTGATGAAAAAAAGATTGAGGACCTTATCTCTAAACATTTTGATCTTCGACCCGCTGCAATAATCGAACATTTAAAACTACGTCGACCTATTTATCGTCAAGTAGCTGCTTACGGTCATTTTGGTAGGTCAGATTTAGACTTAACATGGGAAAAAACAGATAAAGCAGCTCTTCTGAAAAAAGAAGGTTTTAATCAGTAAGCTAGTTTTAAAAGAATGAGTATTAATGCAATGGTTTTGCTGCTTCTGATTTGATGCTTTGAGTTTGGAACTATCATCAGGACTCTAAAATACTAAGACTCCCACTTAAAAAATGGGGCGCCTTAGTATTTTTAGTTGTCAGGCAAAAGATATATTCGATAGCATACTAGATTATAAAGAGCCCTGTTGATAATTCCCTTGTTTCGTATTATAATAAGGATGAGGTGGCGATATGGGCAAGAAAAAAACTGATGGTCGTAAAAAATCTAATAAAAATTTTAATTGGGCTACACCTATTTTTTATGTGATTGCCGGGTATATGGTCTTTACTATCCTTGGACAGCGCCAGAGTCTTAATGATTTAAATGCACAAAAACAAGCACTAACCAATGAAAAAACAGTTGTCGAAAATGAACTTGTTGGTCTACAACAAGATTTAGAAAAAATAAATGATCCTGAACAGTTTCTTGAATTGGTAGAAAGAATTGCTAGAGACGAATATCGAATGATTCGTCCTTATGAAACGGTATACATTGACCGAAATCGATCACAGAATGCTATCAATCCATTTTCTCGCAATGATTAAATTTACTCAATTATAAACGCAGCACCTTACTATCTAGTAAAAAGATATAAGAACGCTGCGTTTTTTATTGAATCTCACTAAATCTCTGCTTCTATTTCCAACTCTGTATCAAGAACTACTTGCCGGGCAATAGATAAAATTTTTGCAATCTCTCCTCTTGTAATCGTAGCAAATGGATCAAATATTTCTGGACTACGACCTTGAATGATTTGGTAGCTATAGACTGTGGCTAATGAAGCAAATTGATCTATCGTCAACTCATTTACATCTTCAAATATGAAAACTTCTAAAGTGCTGGGTTGAGGCAAAATCCGACTAATGGCACAGGCTGCTTCAATTCGAGTCAAGGGTCTTTTGGGATCAAACAAATCATCTTGAAGCTCCATCACTCTTTCAAACAATATTTTATCAACGGCTTCTATTGCCCACTTAGAAACATGGTTCTTGTCTTCAAAATTTACCGAGGATGCTTCTCCTAGATGGAATCCTCGATTTAACATCACAGCAAACTCTTCTCTTGTGACTTGATCATTAGGATGGAAGGCGGTATTAGATTTGCCTGCAACAATTCCCGCTTCAAAAAGTTCTTCAATATAATCCCTAGCCCAGTGCTTAATAATATCTAAAAAACCTGAACCGATATCCTGATCATCTCCCAAACTTTTATCATCAGTCTTGTCTTCTTCAACCACAATTAACCAGTTTCTAGCAGCCCAGCCTAAAGGTTTAAGCTGATCATCAAGTAAATAATACCAATAATAGCCATCTTGTAATGCCGCTTCGTCACCTATGGTGTAAATTTCACCATCATTAAGACTTCCTATTATTTTTCCGTTCGGTGTTTCCCTAAGGTTCAGCGTTGAGGTAGAACCCATAAAAGATACTTTTACCTTGTGACCTTCTTCTGCAAGAAAAATATCCCCTAAATGATATTCTTTCGGCGTAGGCACATTCAAGGTTGAACAAGGTGTGCCTTCTAAGGGTAACAAACTAATGTCAATTGGGTTTATCCGTTGATGGTATTCATTTTCTGTTACAAAATAAACCAAATCCTGAAAAGTATATCTTCTGCCTGCAGCATAAGCCACATTCGGATTATTGCTTGCTACAAATCCATTATAACCCCAAAGAGCAAAGTACCAGTTTTCCAAAATATTGGGATCCATATTACCCACTGAGGGTAAGTAAGACCATCTATAATTTGTCGCACTAGCATTCCACTTTTCTAAAAGCACATCTATCCCTGCTTCAATATTATATCGAATATCATAAATCAATCGATACTCGTCATAAATATTAAGACGATTATTGATTTGCATCAACCCAATACTGCCCGCTGATCCTCTTCTTACAGAACGACTTGCCTCATCAAAGTGTCTATACACTGATTCCACTCTTGCCAATGCCATCACAATAACAGAAGGGACTCCACGATCACGAGCTACTTCACGAATCATGTTTTCAAGTTCTTCTCTTGGTGGATTGACATAATCATAGTTAGCAAAAACAATTGTTTGCATCATCATTAATAGGGCTAACATGATTATCAAGATTTTTTTACTCATACGCTCCCCTTATCAACCTTCTCAATCATAGTCACGACATCATGGACTATTTGATTAGATTTCTTTTGAGATTGATCATATTTTGAATCCACTGTTGAAAAGTAGATTTTGATTTTAGGTTCAGTCCCAGAAGGTCTTAAGACAAACCATGACTTGTCTTTCATGATAAACTTCAAAACATTTGACGGCGGTAATCCATTATATCCTTCTAAGTAATCTTGTTTTTCTATAATTTTATAACCTGCAATCTGATCAATGGTAGCGTTTCTGAAATAATTCATGATTTCAGAAATTTTTTGCTGCCCTGCAATCCCTTTCATGGTCAATGATTCAAGCTTTTCCACATAATAACCATGTTCTTCATAGAGATGATCCAGACATGTCAATAAAGTCATTCCTTTAGTCTTATAATAGGCCGCCATTTCAGCAATCAATAAACTCGCTGTTACAGCATCTTTATCTCTTACGTAAGGACCAACAGTATAGCCAATGCTTTCTTCATATCCAAAGATGTATTGCTTTTCTTTGGAAACTTCATACCTTTCCATTAACTCACCTATAAATTTAAAGCCTGTTAATGTGTCAAAACACTCAGCACCATACTTGGTAGCAATATCTCTTCCTAACTCACTCGTCACTATGGTTTTGACTACATAGGGATTTTGAGGTAATGTATGATTCTCTGAATGGGCTTCAAATAAATAGTTCATGAGCAAAGCGCCTACTTGATTACCTGATAAAAGCTGATACTCACCTTCCTCACTTTTAACAGCAACGCCTACACGATCACAGTCAGGATCATTGGCAATGATCATATCTGCATCAACCTCACATCCTTTATTATAAGCCAATTCTAATGCTTGCTCTTCTTCTGGGTTAGGGTACTGTGCCGTTGTGAAATTTGGGTCAGCCACTAACTGCTCTTCAACAACATGCAATTCTTTGTACCCTGCCGCTTTTAATAGTGTCGGCACAGGTATAGCACCTGCTCCGTGCAAAGGTGTGTATACGATCTTAAGGTTTTTGTCAACATCGGGTCGCACTCTCATGGATAAAGCTTTTTCATAAAATAAATGGTCCAGTGTATCATCTAATTCAACAATTAAACCATTTTTAATTCCCTCTTCATATGTGAAAGATTGAACATCCTTAAAATCTAAAGCTTCAATATGTGACACAAGGCGTTCCGATTCATCAGGCAATAATTGACATCCTTCTTTGCCATATACTTTATATCCATTGTATTCTGGTGGGTTATGACTGGCAGTAAAAACTATCCCTGCATCACAGGTTAACTCACGTACAGCAAATGATAATAAGGGCGTGCTGCGTATATCATTAAATAAATAGGTTTTAATCCCAGAAGCTGCCAACACCCGAGCTGCCATTTCAGAAAACTCTTTTGATTGATGTCTAGAATCATGGGCGATAACGCATTTAGGATAAGGTGTTTCTCTTGACAAAATATCATTAGCTAACCCTTGAGTTGCTCTTCCTACCACAAGACTATTAATTCGATTGGTGCCAGCTCCGATAATGCCGCGCATGCCTCCAGTGCCAAACTCCAAGTCTTTATAGAAACGTTCTTTAATTTCTTCTGGATCATTAGCGATGGCTTCTAACTCAGCCTTCAATGATTCACTCAACAAATTATTTTCCAACCATTGATGATATTTCCTCATATATTGTTCCATCTTACCCTCCAATCAATAGATTAACAAACCACAGATTTTAAATATCTATAAAATTCATCCTTCAGCTCATCTCTTCTTAAAGCAAATTCAACGGTGGCC